>NZ_JAUOPX010000015.1:0-105119 GCF_030547455.1 Motilimonas sp. 1_MG-2023
TGAAAGTCAATCGTTAATTTCGAGAAATTTTCGATTTATCTTTCTGGTTAGAAACCGCAGCTTCTTAACCACCTGATATTGCGTTGCGCCTTGCGCTGTGCCGTCTCAGTGGTTGCGCATTATAGGGAGATTCGATTTAAGCGCAACCCTTTTATTGAGCTAATTTGTAAAAATATCGCTCTTTTGATGTTTTCACACCGAAACGCTCAAAAACCACACTAAACTTGATAAAAATGGCGCTTTTATCAGCTTATAGTTTTTCTAGTCGAGCATAAGAAGTGACTAGCCACTTGCTACCTTGGTCGTCAAAATGCACTTGAATGCGGCTATGCTCCCCACTTCCTTCATAATTAAGCACCGTACCATCGCCGAATTTCACATGATTAACCCGCTGACCTAAGGCAAAGCCGGTGTTCTCAAACGATTCATTAACTGAAGTATTGGAAAAACGACCAAATTGCGTTGGTCTGCTCACTTGGGTTTTCAATCTCACTTCCGTGACACACTCAGCGGGCAACTCTTTAAGAAAGCGTGATGGGCGATGAAACTTTTCTTGGCCGTATAAACGACGGCTTTCGGCGTAGCACAAATAGAGTTTTTGCATCGCACGGGTCATGCCTACGTAACAAAGACGACGTTCTTCTTCTAATCGTGTTGGATCTTCGGCGGATTGTTGGCTTGGGAACATGCCTTCTTCTACTCCCACTACAAATACCAATGGAAATTCGAGACCTTTGGCTGAATGCATGGTCATCATTTGCACCGCATCATCAAATTCATCGGCTTGTTGCTCACCCGCTTCTAGTGCGGCATGAGTTAAGAAAGCGGTCAAGTCTGACATTTCTTCCGCTTCTTCTGGTTTTTCAAATTGCTTAGTCGCCGTTACCAGCTCTTCTAAGTTTTCAATCCTTGCTTTACCTTTCTCGCCTTTCTCTGCCAAATACATGGCTTGGAGGCCAGAGTGCAAAATCACAAAATCCACTTGCTCGTGCAATGGCAACTCGGTGGTGTCTTGTTCCATTTGATTAATTAGCTGGACGAAACCTTTCAATGCAGTGGAAGCACGCCCAGCAAACACACTTTCATCTAATAGTTGAATCAATGTTTGCCACAAGGTTTGGCCGCGATCACGTGCGGCGATACGTAATATGCCTAAGGTTTTATCGCCAACGCCTCGCGCTGGGGTATTAATGATGCGCTCAAACGCAGCATCGTCTAAGCGCGAATTAATCACTCGCATATAAGCCAGTGCATCTTTAATTTCTTGTCGATCAAAGAAGCGATGGCCGCCATAAATTCGATACGGCAAACTGGCCTGCATTAGGGCTTCTTCTATTACTCGTGATTGCGCGTTGTTACGATATAAAATGGCGCAGTCTTTTAAATCGCCTTTTTCATCGCGCCATTCTTTAATTTGCCCGACCACAAAACGCGCTTCATCCACTTCATTAAAACCAGCATATAGCGAGATTGGCTCGCCAGCGTCACCTTCGGTCCACAACTCTTTACCCATGCGTTCACTATTATTAGCAATGAGTTTGTTTGAGGCTTTTAGAATAGTGGCGGTTGAGCGATAGTTTTGCTCAAGGCGGATGGTTTCCGCGCCTTTATTGTCATCAAGAAAACGCTGAATATTTTCAATACGGGCACCACGCCAGCCATAAATAGACTGATCATCATCGCCGACAATCATGAGGTTATTGTCGCTACTGGTTAAAAGTCGTAGCCAAGCGTATTGGATATTGTTGGTATCTTGAAATTCGTCGACCAGCACGTTGCGAAAACGCTTTTGGTAATGCTCGAGAATAAACGGGTTGTTGAGGAATAACTCATGGGCACGTAATAGCAGCTCGGCAAAATCAATCAGACCGGCACGGTCGCAGGCTTCTTGGTATGCCTGATAGATCTTAATAAAAGTACCTTCTATAACATCACCAAATGCATCAAGGTGCTTAGGGCGTAGGCCTTCATCTTTTTTACCATTGATATACCACTGCGCTTGCTTAGGCGGAAAGGTTTTATCATCGAGATTCATGCCCTTACATAGGCGCTTCAGTAAGCGTAATTGATCATCAGAATCGAGCACCTGAAAATCTTGCGGCAAGCCAACATCATTATAATGAGCACGTAATAAACGGTGGGCTAAACCGTGGAAAGTACCAATCCACATGCCGCCCGCACCACTGCCTAACAAAGCCTCAACCCGAGCACGCATTTCTTTGGCGGCCTTATTGGTAAAGGTCACCGCCAGTACCGAGTAAGGCGAACAATGCTCGACTTGCAGTAACCAAGCAATGCGGTGCACCAGCACGCGGGTTTTACCGCTGCCCGCGCCCGCTAAGACGAGTTTACTGGATTGTGGCGCAGCAACTACGGCGCGCTGTTTGTCGTTAAGACCGTCGAGCAAAAGTTCAGGATTCATAAAAGCACTGTTTATTTATTCAGTAATAAAGGGATTATACCCAAACCAGCCAAAGATGCGAATCTCGCTAGTAGGGAATATACCCAAGCAGCCTTAAGGTGCTGAGGCATATGTGATTAAAGCAGGTTTAATAACTGGCTAAGATGTGTCATTTCAATATCAGGCAACATGCGGCTATCTTGATGAGTGCGCAACTGATGCCCTTGGTCATTAAACCAGATAGCTTGCGCGCCATTCGCTTTAGCGCCCAACACATCGGTAGTTAAGTGATCGCCAACGTGTAGAATATCAGCTATTTCAATGTTTAAATGATTAGCCGCGTAAGCAAACATATCGATATAGGGTTTCGCCCTTAAGCCATCCCCCGCTTTTAACACCAAGCTAAATGCATGGTCTAAACCTATCTGCGCTAAATTCACATTGCCGTTAGTAATCGCGATCACAGGATAAACTTGCGCTAGCCGGTTAAGCACATCAAGACTTGCTGCAGGCACGGTAAAGTCACTGCGTACATGTAGAAAATATTCAAACACTTGCTGCGCCATTTGCGCTGGCTCTGCTACTTGTAGCTCAACGAAGATGGCTTGTAACGCCGCTAAACGCCAAGCTGTAACATCACCAACCAAAGCTGCATCTAAAGCAAGAACTTGTTGCTTGTAATCAAACCATTGTTGCTTGGTCAATCGCGCTAATCTTGGGTCTTGTTGGCGTAAATAATCAAAGCTTTGTTGTTCAGCTTTTATGATGATCGGGCGGTTATCATATAAAGTGTCATCTAAGTCAAAACTAATGGCTTTGAAAGGTTTTAAACGGCGGTAACATTTCATTATTCAGACTCTTTATTTCGTTTTGATCTTGGGTGAGCATTATCGTAAACCTTCGCTAAATGTTGAAAGTCTAAATGGGTATAAACTTGCGTGGTGGCAATATTGGCGTGGCCAAGTAACTCTTGCACCGCGCGTAGGTCACCACTGGACTCCAGCATATGAGTGGCAAAGGAATGACGCAGTTTATGGGGATGAACATGACTATTTAAACTTTGTTTTAAGCCCCATTGCTCCATTCTTGCTTGCACACTACGTACCGAAATACGCTGCTTACGCTTCGACAAAAACAAGGCTGGCTCATCACTTAGTGCATATTCACTACGCACCATTAACCAAGCCCGAATACTGTCGATCGCTTGGCGACCCACAGGCAAGATACGCTCTTTGTTGCCTTTACCGATCACTCGCACCTGCCGCTCATCTAACTTTATTGACGTTAGATCCAGATTAACCAGCTCACTTAAGCGCAAACCAGAAGAATACATTAATTCCATAATGGCTTTATCGCGGATAACTAACGGGTCGTTGGTATCTAAATCAAGCAAGCGAAGCATATCGTCAACATCGAGGTTTTTCGGCAGTGGCCGGCCTTGCTTCGGTGGGCTAATACCTTTACAGGGGTTAATTAACAACCAATCTTGGCGCAAGGCAAATTCATAGAAACTACGTAAAGCAGATAGTTTGGTGGCAATACTGGCAGAGCTAATGCCTTTTTTATGCAACTTAGCAATCAGTAAGCGCACCATTTGCGCATCAACCTGCCGCCAAGACGTTACGTTTCGTTCGGCCAATAACGCCATAAACTGCACTAAATGCTGCTGATAGTTCTGGAGAGTATGAGGACTTAACTGACGTTCGGATTTGAGGTGCTGCAAAAACGCATCCATCCACTCTTGCATGACACACCTCATTATTTGGAATGACGTTACGCGCTGTCGGTTTTAATTTTTACCAACCGCGGCAATAAAATAGCCACAATCTGGCAAAGCTGGTCTAATAGCAGGGTATCCATTTCTGGCACAAAATGGTTCGCATTAGCACTACCAACGGCCAAGATCCCCAGACAACCTTGCTCTCCTAGCTCAATTAAAGCAACTGAGTTAACTAAGGCTTTTTCACCAAAAATAGCGTTTTTGTCGGCGTAATCAATACGACCAAAATAATGCTCTTCGTTACGGATCCGCTGCGCTCGCAAACCATCAAGAGTCGATTTATCTAGGCTATAGATAGCATGCTGCGCTGGCAGATCAAAATAGTCCGTATCTAACTTGATGGCAAATGCGTTTAACCTTAATTGTTCACGAAAAACCCGACCTAAGATTCGCACTAACTGAACCAAAGATTCTGCCTGCAGTAACTCAGGATACAAATCACCATAAGTCCGCGAAATTTTCTCATTATGAGTCGCAATGGACATCAACTGAGTAATTTCTTCTTCAAGCTGGCTAATTTTTTGCCGTTGGCGTTGCATTTGCATCTGCACCAACGAAACCGTGCCATGCTCTTCATGAGGTAAAGTTAGCGAGCTTAACAATTCAGGGTGGCGCATAAAAAACTCAGGTGAGTTAGCTAAAAATTGCGCCACATTTTCTTCATCTAATGCAACCTGATGTGGCGCAACACTACTGTCATTCATATTTGAATTTGTCCGTCAAACACATGTTCTGCCGCGCCAGTCATCATCACTGAGCCGCCCGGTTGCCACTCAAAAGACAACTTGCCACCACGCAACTCTAAAGTACATTTAGGTCCAAGCTTACCTTGCAGTTGCCCAATCACCGCGGCAGCACAAGCACCCGAGCCACAAGCTAATGTTTCCCCAGCACCACGCTCCCATACTCGAAGCTTGCCTAAACCTTCATTAACTACTTGTAAAAAGCCCACATTTACCTTTTGCGGAAAACGTTCATGCTTTTCTAGCAGGGGACCCAATATCTCTACCGGTGCAGTATCTATATCATCAACCAATACCACACAATGAGGATTGCCCATCGACACCACACCACACATAGTCGCGCCCTCATCAGTAAGCACTAAGTAAGTTTTCTCTTCTTTTTGCGCTTTAAAAGGTATTTTAGCTGGCTCAAATATTGGTTTGCCCATGTCCACCGTGATGTTGCCATCCGGCTGCACTATCAACTCAATACGCCCCTTGGCGGTACTGACACCGATACGTTTTTTATTGGTCAAACCTTTCATGCGCACAAAACGGGCAAAACAACGCGCGCCGTTACCACATTGTTCAACTTCACTGCCATCCGCATTAAAAATACGGTAATGAAAATCTAAATCGGGGCTATATGGCGGTTCAACAATTAACAGTTGATCAAAACCAATACCAAAGTTGCGGTCCGCCAAACGGCGGATCGCATCATTAGAAAAGAACACATTTTGGGTTACATTATCAACCACCATAAAGTCATTGCCCAAGCCGTGCATTTTCGAAAAATTCACTAACATCTAATTTCGTTCCTTAGGAAGGTAAAACGTTTTCACCTTTCCACAGGTCTTCATGAGTTTCACGCGCTCGCACTAGGTAAGCTTGATCCCCATCGACCATAATTTCTGCGGGGCGACAACGGCTGTTGTAGTTTGACGCCATGGTAGAGCCATAAGCGCCAGCACTGCGCACAACAACGTAATCACCTTCAGCAATTGCTAGGTCACGATCTTTACCTAAGAAATCACCCGTTTCACAAATCGGTCCCACTACATCATAGTTGCGGGTTTCTCGGTCGGCTTGTATGTTCATCGGCTCAATACGTTGCCAAGCGCTATAAAGTGATGGACGAATTAAGTCATTCATTGCCGCATCAACAATGGCAAAGTTTTTGTGCTCAGTTAATTTCAAGAACTCAACTTTAGACACCAAAATCCCAGCATTGGCCATGATCGCACGGCCTGGTTCAAACAATAACTTCAACTTACGATCGCCAAGACGCGCTTTAAGTGCCTTAGTGTATTCAGCCGGTTGTGGCGGTGTTTCACCGTTGTACGGCACACCCAAGCCGCCACCAACATCTAAGTGGCTAATTTCAATGCCTTTAGACTTTAAGTTATCGATCAATATTAACAACTTATCGATAGCTTCAATAAAGGGTTCAATTTCCGTTAGCTGAGAGCCAATGTGACAATCGACACCTTTCACTTCAAGATTTTCTAGTCCACTGGCTATTTGATAAATCGCAGACGCCTTTTCGATATCGATACCAAACTTATTTTCTTTTAAACCTGTCGAAATATAAGGGTGCGTACCTGCATCTATATTAGGGTTAACGCGAATAGAAATAGGCGCTTTTTTACCCATAAGAGCGGCAACTTCATTAATACGTAATAATTCGCCTTCAGACTCAACGTTAAAACAGTAGATGCCAGCTTCTAACGCGGTACGAATTTCTAATTCCGTTTTACCGACACCGGAAAATACAACCTTTTTTGGATCGCCGCCGGCTTTTAATACTCGTAGTAACTCACCAACAGACACAATATCGAAACCTGAGCCCAACTTAGCCATCAGATTCAATACACCTAAGTTTGAGTTTGCCTTCACTGCGTAACAAATCATATGGGGATGATCGCCTGCGGCTTGGTCAAAAGCATGCCAATGGCGCTCGATAGTGGCACGAGAATAAATATAAGCAGGCGTACCGCTTTGCTTAATAACGTCTTCTACCGCTAAGTCTTCCGCGAAAAGACGACCATCTTCCTGATAATTAAAAAAGTCCAAAGCTCTACCCCTACTTAGATTGATCTGTTTCGTTATTATTGGTTACATCTGCTGTCGGCATCGGCGTTGGTTCCAATGACGATTCGGGCTGAGGCTCAGGGGTTGGTAAATACAACGGCCCCTTGACACCACATCCGGCAAGCAGTAAAACCAAGCCTAAACCAAAGGCCATTTGGTTTACTCTGGTCATGATAGACTCTATGTTAATTCGGTTATGAACACTATAATCGCATTCACCATGATAAAAGCAATAGGGATTACGCAATGAATGATACTGAATTTCACCGTTTAGCCGATGATTTTTACCAACTACTAACAGAAAAGGTCGACCCATACGAAGACGATATTGAATGGGAAATCAATGGTAGCGTGCTTGAACTGGAATTTGCTGACCGCTCTAAAATCATTATCAATCGTCAAGAGCCACTGCATCAGATTTGGGTTGCCACTAAGTTTAACGGCCATCATTTTGAATACAAAGATGGTCCTTGGATTGATAACCGCGAAGGCGGCGAGCTATTAAGCTTCCTGAGTGCAGCAATTGAAAAGCAATCTGGTATCAAGGTTGACCTAGGCGATGCTTGATTCCATCACGATCGAGCCAACCGGTGAAGCCCAAGCTTGTGTGATTTGGTTGCACGGTTTAGGTGACTCAGGTGCAGGGTTTGCTCCTATTGTGCCAGAGCTGAAACTGCCCAAGCAGCATGGGATCCGCTTTATCTTTCCTCATGCACCAATCCGCGCGGTCACCGTGAACCAAGGGCAAACCATGCGCGCTTGGTATGATATTAAGACGATGGACTTAAATAATCGCGCCGATGAAACAGGCGTACTCGAGTCCATGGTGTTAGTCAGCGAATTAATTGAGCAACAAGTTGCGCAAGGAATAAAGCCAGAAAATATCGTGATAGCAGGGTTTTCACAAGGGGGCGTGATCGCGCTACACTTAGCTTGCCGTAGCCAACATCACTTTGCTGGCGTGATGGCGTTATCCAGCTACATGTGTAAACCAGAGAAACTGGGTAAAGAGAAAACGTCAACTAATCAAGATACCCCCTTCTTGATGCATCATGGTGAGTTTGACGAGGTCGTGCCACTACAAGCAGCCAAGCAAGCTAAGCAAACCTTGAGCGAACATGGTTTTAGCGTAAAATGGCAAACCTACCGCATGGGCCATAGTTTGTGTGCGCAACAACTTGCCGATATTAGCTACTGGCTAAGGCAACGTTTAGGGTCTGCGATATAAATGTTTTAAGGCCTAATGAATGACGAACGCCATAGGCCCAAAATTAAGAAGCGCTACTAAATTGCTTTATTGGCTCACTGGTTATGGACGGTGAACGATAAGGCAATAATTCCAAGTCGCCATTGGCATCACTTACTATTTCGTAAAACTGCGGCAAGTTGAAGTTAATCATAGACTTATCATCTTGACGCGAATGGGCAGAAGTGTAAAAACGATTCACCCCTTGCACCAATTCTTCTTTGTTACCACTGAAATGCTGATAAGTTTCTACACGATTGATTTCATCAACGATATAGATATTAAAGCCAGTGTCATGGTTTTCAAAAAAGAACTGCACGAGTCCTTCACTAGAATGAGACGCGACAATCTCAGGGGTTTTGGTGTGATGGGTTTTATCCAACCGTAGTGGCATTCGCTCCAGTTTGGTATCCGCAATTTGGCTATAAAAATCAATGGCATTTTCCAGTTTCTTAACTGACACACCACGGCGTTCGTAGAATACGCCAAATTTTTGATTGCCGACCACTAAAGTTTTTACCGCTTGATCGCGTTCAGAGCTCAACCGTGTAGTGATACCTTCTGCGACTAATTGCTGGAAACGATTACGAATTAAACCACGGAAATGTTGCGCATAACAAAACACATCAATCCGATCGGGAGAGGCGGCATCATTATGCATTTTACCTAAAATAGTACTCAACGCATCCACCACACTCTCTTCACCATTAAAGTGTAAGGTTCTAATTTCATTCCAAGAGTTACGATAAACCAGATCAACACTACCGACTAAGCATTCTTTATTGGCACCAAAAGAAAAAACATCACTGGCGTTAACATCAAACTCAATCACCTTGTTGGCCCAGTGACAAGTCGGGTCGTTCTCTAAGTTGAGAAAAATGCTCAAATGGCGAATTTCACAAGGACGACTCAAAGCAAGGTTAGTCGCATTAGATACTTTAACTTTAAATGTCTGCGCCAAATCTTGGCTAAACTGTAAGAAGTTTTCTTGTACTAAATCCGAGCCCTGATTAAACAAGTGCAATTTAGTATCTTTGACCAGCAAACCGTTGAAATAACTCCAAGCAATTAGCTTAGATAAATAGGGGCTATGCTCAAGAGGCGCACGTCCTATAATCGCTCTCGATTCTAGGGTTGAATTATACAAGTACCACCCTTCAGGGTTAGAACGCCCCTCTGGCACCTGTACCACACTCAAGTTTGGTTCAGAAAGATCAGGTGAAATACTCGGGTTTATTAACGCGACTTTACCAGGTAAGCTTTCAAATGCAGCGTATAACTTGCGCGACAAAATGCCGATGTCTTCGGGGTTAATACACTCACCAATATTATTACGGCGGGCAAAACGGATCAGGTTACGATAGCTCACCATAAGTGCTTCGAGCAGTTCACCATGAGCACCACGCACTTCCTGCACTTTCCAATACTCACGATTATCTAAATGCTGCAGTACTTGCTCACTCCATTGCCACTGCGCAACAATTTCTTGCAATGAATTTCGACGCCAAGCCGGTTCATCTTCTTTCGCTAGTTGAGATAAGCGGTCACAGGTTTTGAGGTAAAAACAGCGTCGCGCTAAATCTAAGCGCTTATGGTCGTTGGTGGCTTCGAGATACTCCGTGACCTGATTCAGCATCAACCAATAGGCATCTAATTTTTTGTCGTAAAAACTTTGTTGATGGAACGTTTTTTTAGCGCGAACCGAAATTAACTCGGTATTAGGATAAGCCCAAGAATACGCTTCCATCAGCAAGGTTTTAATAACTGCTTTGTACGGACTATCAATTCCCTTATAAAGCTGCCATAAGCTAGAGCCAAAGTACTCTTCTGCTGGGATCCGGCCAAAGCCACCCAGATCAAGCCAGTCATCTAAATTAATCTTATTCTGCCCAACCAACTGAGCCACATATTCGTCGTAATTACCTTCTTGCTCGGCGGGGATCATAGGCCACAATAAAGGCTTGCCCGCAATACACAAAGCACTGCGATAGAATTCATCCAGCAACAATAGATGGGATGCACTACCACAGCCCTCTTTACTCATGTGAGCGCTATTTTGGACGCGAAATTTATTGTCAGGAACCAAGAAAAAGTTAACTTCAATACCGCGGGTTTCGGCCCACTGTGTAATCAGCAAACACTTATTCTCAAGCAATAAACGCCGTTCACGGCTTAATTCATGCTGATGACAAATCCAAATATCTAAATCACTGTCACAGCACTGACCAATCGATGAGGTACTACCCATGGTATACAAACCTAAGATAGTGGTTTCATTTACATCGATATTGGCGTCACAGTTAGCGGTGAGGGATAAGTCTTGAACGAAGTTCCGTTGTTCACAAGAAGGTTCAAATGCGGCAATACCATGGGGCACTTCGCCATTAACGAAGCCTGGTAATAGTGGGTTATTATAATGTAGCAATACAGGGATAAAGTTAAAAACATAACGGCCTTGCGCCGGCAATGCATCCCGCGCATATTGTAAACGCAAAAGATTAAATTCATCTGCACGTTGTTGTAATGCTTCTAGCTGCTGCAAAAAATGACCCTTTCTAAAAAGTATGACTCACTCACCAAGCCCAAACAGGCTGCTTACAGAGTCAACTTAAGACCACACAAAAAGTGTGATCATGTTAACAGTATATTAGTGATAGGTAAACACAACTGCTCATAAAACCAACATCAGTGCTGGTAAAATCAGCTTTAACCATTCATAGCAAAATATTTTCGCGCTGAAACATATCAAAACAACACTATGATGAAAATATAAATTCGCAGCATTAATGAGTTGTTTAAGGGTTTTTGATAACATTCAGAGCCCTACTCAGACCAATGGAATGAACATGGCAACACAAACATTACGTATCGCCACGCGCAAAAGCCCGCTAGCAATGTGGCAAGCACAATTTGTTAAAGACGCTTTAGAAGCGATCCACCCTGACCTTGAAGTGATTTTGCTTCCTTTTGTCACTAAGGGTGACATTATCCTAGATACTCCGTTGGCCAAGGTGGGTGGTAAAGGGCTATTTGTAAAAGAGCTGGAAAATGCCATGCTCGCAGGTGAAGCGGACATTGCCGTACATTCAATGAAAGACGTTCCGATGGAGTTTCCTGCGGGATTAGGCTTAGCAACGATCTGTGAACGCGAAGACCCACGCGATGCTTTTGTTTCAAATCACTTCCAAACCATTGAAGAGTTACCTGCTGGTGCAGTGGTTGGCACCTCAAGCTTACGCCGTCAATGCCAACTACGCGCGAGCCGTCCCGATCTAGTGGTGAAAGACCTACGCGGTAACGTTAACACGCGTTTAGCAAAAATGGATGCTGGTGAATACGATGCGATTATTTTGGCCGCGGCTGGCTTACTACGCCTTGAAATGAATGATCGCATTGCCAGCTATATTAGCCCTGAACAAAGTTTACCCGCAGTTGGCCAAGGCGCGGTTGGCATAGAGTGTCGCAGTGACGACCACGTAACAATTGCCTTACTGGCATCATTAGATCATCCCGAAACTCGTATTCGAGTCTTGGCAGAGCGCGCCGTTAATAATACTTTAGAAGGCGGTTGCCAAGTGCCTATTGGCAGTTATGCTGAACTAGAAGGCGAAGAGATTTACTTACGCGCATTAGTGGGAAGTCCAGATGGTAGCGCCATGCTATACCGTGAAACCCGCGGTCCCATCGCACAAGCAGAGCAACTTGGCATAACCTTGGCCAATAGCTTATTGGACGCGGGAGCGAAAGCGATCCTCGCAGAGGTTTATCAAAACGCATGAGGTCGCTACGCATTTTAGTTACGCGGCCGCAGCGACACCAGCAGCCGCTAATTGATGCATTAGAGCAACAAGGTTGGTTTGCTATCGGCCAGCCTTTGCTCGAAATCAGCACCAGCCCTGACATAGAATCATTGGCCATGTCACAACATGAACTAGATAACTTTCAGTTCATCATCGCCATTAGCGACAATGCCGTACGTTATGCTAATAGCTATCTAAAACGGCACCATCTAAATTGGCCAAGACAGGCTAGATACTTAGCCGTCGGCAAAAACACCGCAGACTGTTGGCATCAACTCGCGCAAATAAACGCGTGCTACCCAGAGTCAGCGGATTCAGAAGGCTTAATCGCCATGCCGGCATTGCAAGCCATCGACCAGAGAAGAATACTCATACTCAAAGGTAATGCAGGCCGCGACCTGATCGCATCAAGCTTACAAAAAGCAGGAGCTAAGGTCACAGATGTCAGCACCTATCAACGTCAGCCGATACCCTTAAATCAAGCTGAAACTCTAACTAAATGGCAACAAAATCACATAAATAGTGTTATTATCACTAGCGGTGAGATACTTACCGCCCTGATAAATGTTGTACCAAATTGCGAGCGTAACTGGCTGTTTAAACTAAACTTGATTGTAATTAGCCACAGAATCGCAAAACTGGCCCGAGAAGCTGGGTTTATCAAAGTTTGGATCGCTCAAGGCGCCAGCCAATCAGCCTTGATCCAATGCCTTCATAATATTGAATAACATAGGACAGGTGTCAATGACCGCTAAAGACAGTAATTCAACCAACCCCAAAAGCACGCCGTCAACGCCTGAAAATAAAGATAAGGCCAAGGTAGAGGCTCAGGTCGATAAAAAGGCGCCGTCAAAAGCCGCCGTTGCGACGCCTCAACCAGCCACCAACCAAGAACGCAGTAAGCCAAATAAAGGCGGCCTTTACTTAGGCATCGCAGCTATCATACTCAGTGCCGGCTTAAGCTCGTGGCTATATTGGCATCATCAGCAAACTCTAACCAACCAACAAAGTCAGTTAGACCAACTTGAAAACCAAATTTTAGACCGCTTACAGTTACAAATAACGTCGGCCCTCGATCAACAGCAGCGTGATATTGGCGACCTAAAAGCGCTTAATCAAGCCACTTCTGAGCGCAATAAAGCCCTAGAGCAAAGCTTGCAAGCGCAAGCTAAACAAGCAACGTTAATTGAACAAGACATCGGCAACTTGCAACGCAATATTGCAGAAATGGACGTGCGCCGCCCTAGTGACTGGATGCTAGCAGAAGCGGAATATTTAATGCGTATGGCGGGTCGGAAGCTATGGCTAGAGCATGACGTGAAATCCAGTATTGCCCTACTACTGGCGACGGACCAACGGATTACCGAGCTTTCCGATCCCAGTTTAAACCCGTTACGCCAAGCCATCATTAACGATATCTCTCAACTAGAAGCGCTGCCTGACCTCGACAAAGACGGCTTAGTATTGAGGCTCACTAGCTTGGAGCAACAAATAGATAAGCTCAACATTGCCGGAATCAAGTTACCAGAAGTGTTGACTGAAACCGACAATACTTTGTCTTCAGATATCAGTGACTGGCAAGACAACCTAAAAAAATCATGGCGCTCATTTGCCGACAGTTTTATTACCATTGAACGCCGAGATGGCAAAGTAGAAGCCTTATTAGCACCTGACCAAGCTTGGTATTTAAAAGAGAACATTAAAAACCAACTGGTCAAAGCTCAGCTTGCTGTCTATCGCGAGCACCAAGCTATTTATACCGAGTCACTAGAAAAGGCCGCTAGTTGGATCAACCAGTACTATGATCAAAACAATCCAAACACACAGTACTTGGTAGAAAGTCTTACGGAGCTCAGCAAAAAAGCCATCACCGTTCAGTACCCAGATCAGTTGAAATCGAAACCTATCTTAGAAGACGTCATTGATCATCGTGTGAAGAAGTCTCTTTCTAACTCAATGAAACAGGAGTTAAGCAATGATTAAAGCGGCGATTCTTGTTGCCATTATTATTGCGGGCCTCATTTTTGGCCCCGAAGTGTCTGGCAGTAAAGGTTATGTTTTGGTGGCAATGGGCAATTACACCATTGAAACAAGCGTCACCAAAGCAATCATTCTATGTGTTTTATTTTACCTTTTATTATTGGGTATTGAATGGCTATTGCTTAAAACATTGGGTATCAGTAAAACATCTTATGATTGGCTACGTGGTCGCAATGTACGTAAAGCACGTAAAAATACCTACGCAGGTATGCTCGCATTAGCCGAAGGCGACTTTAAAAATGCAGAGCGCCTTACTGCCAATTCAGCCACGCATAGTGACACTCCCCTGCTAAACTATCTTGCTGCCGCGGAAGCAGCACAAGAGCAAGGTGATAACGCCAAGCGTGACACCTACTTAAAACAGGCGCAGCAAAATAGCGATAACAACTTTGCCATTGGCTTAACTCAAGCCAAATTTCATTTACGCCAAGGCCAATATGAAGAAGCCCATGCCGCGTTAAGCCTACTGCATAATAAACAGCCCAAACACCAACAAGTATTAAAATTACTCAGTGAAACATACCAACAGCTGGGAGAGTGGCAAAAATTATTGGATGTACTGCCAAGTTTACGTAAAGCCGGATTAGTGGCCAATGATGATGCTGAACAGTTAGAACTAACCGCCTATGCCAAAATCTTTCAACAATTGGCACAACAAGAAGGCAGCCATGGCTTGCAAGTATATTGGAACAAAATGTCCCGTAAGCTAAAAGCCGAGCCAAGCTTGATTGCTGCAATAGGTGAAGAGCTGATTGCCCTTGACGATCATGATGGTGCCAAAATTATTCTACTAAACGGCATCAAAAAGTCTGCCCCAGACAGGGTATTGGCAGTGATTAATCAGCTCAAACTAGCTGACTATCAAGCGCTCATAAACAGCTTGGAACATGGCCGGAAGAAATTCCCAGCCAGTGCGGCATTAGAATCCGCTTATGCACAATGCCAACAGAAAGCGGGCAACATTGAACTGGCGATTAAAGCCTACCAAGCTGCGATAGAGCTAACGCCCAATGCCAATGATTACTACCAGTTAGGTTTATTACTAGAACAACAAGGTGTCATTAGCGAAGCTCAGCAGTGCTTTAAGCAGGGGCTGACATTAAGCCAAGCATAAGCTCAATCCCATAAACAACTAAGCCCAGCAAATGCTGGGCTTATTTTTTAAACGCTAAAAAGAGGGACGGCTATACGATGCAGAGTTGAGCGCTTTATCTTCACCGCCAGCTTCATTTGAAAGATATCCAGCGCGACTGACAGCAAGTTAACCCTCAAGCCAGTCAGCCAATATTTGTCCTGCTTCTTCAAATTCATATTCATCAATCAAGTGATCAACTTTATCTGCAACCTCAGGCGCTTGCTTAGCAAGGCCTGTGCGCAACTGCTGCCAACGTTGCTGTGCTTCACCACTAGATTGGGCTAATAATTGCTGTAGCTCTAGCCATGCGCTTTGCTTTTCATTGTCTGCGCCTTGATTTGGGTGCGAAGTCAGTTGCTCTGATACCAATTGCTCAGCAGCGAGCCAAGCTTGTAGTTGTGCTATGGTCGAAGATAAGCAATGATGAAATGGCTCTAAGAGTTCAAAATTCGCTGCCGTAACAGAATGCCACTGCAACTCTTGCTGCTCGGACAACTTATGTAACTGTTCCAAACCAATATTGCCCGAGGCTCCTTTAAGGCCATGTACAATACTTTTTGCTTGCTCTGCATCATTAAACAGTAGGGCTTGCCTAATATTGTCTAAGTCGTTTTGATGCCCTTTCACAAATTCAGCCAACAGCTCTACTAGCAAGCTAGCATTCCCAGCCAAACGTTTCATTACCGTCTCAAGCTCCACTTCAGGAGGAGACTCAGACCAAGGAAAGGCGCTATCTTTTGTTACGCTTGTTAATTTTTTCGCAACAATTTCACTCGGCTGCTCTTGAGTTATCTGGGTCGTTTCTTGATTAACTTCTTGAGCAATCTCCGAGCTTTCTTTTGCTGGTGTCGGTAACCATTTTTTTAAAACACGTTTTAGCTCATCAGGATCAATCGGCTTACTAAGGTAATCATCCATTCCTTGTTTCAAACACTTCTCTTTATCTCCAGCCATGGCATGAGCGGTCATCGCAATAATCGGGATTTGATGATTTTCTCGTATCAGCTTAGTCGCTTGGTAGCCATCCATCTCAGGCATTTGAATATCCATAAAGATAAGGTCAAACTCTTGTTGCTCAACCATGGCTACCGCTTCCACCCCATTTGAAGCTATCTCAATATTAATGCCTAGCGCTTTGATTAATTCTCTTGCAACTTGCTGATTAATTAGATTATCTTCTGCTAATAGCACTCTCCCCTCTAGCGTCGAGATTGCCAACGGCTCAGATTTATTGTTATCAGTGCGCTGACCGAGCAAAATATTGTGTAAGGTATTAAATAACACTGACTGATTAATCGGCTTAGTAATTAAGTCGACAATCCCCGCTCCTTTTGCTTGCTCTAGTGCATCATCACGACCAAACGATGTCACCATCACTATGGTAGGTAAGTTAAACTGAGATTTTGCTTTAAGTAAGCGCCTGCTGGTTTCAATG
This sequence comes from Motilimonas sp. 1_MG-2023, assembly GCF_030547455.1. Classification (NCBI taxonomy): domain Bacteria; kingdom Pseudomonadati; phylum Pseudomonadota; class Gammaproteobacteria; order Alteromonadales; genus Motilimonas; species Motilimonas sp. 1_MG-2023. The sequence continues at coordinate 16,651 of NZ_JAUOPX010000015.1, forward strand.
CCATCTAGGCCCGGCATTTTCCAGTCCATCAAAATCAAGTCATAGGCACTGTGGTTATCTTTTAATAGATGCTCAATGGCCGCTTCACCTGACTCCAATACATCCACTTCCATACCAAATTGGGTTAGCATATCGGAAAAGATCAAACGCGCACTTTCATTATCATCAACGACCAACACCCGCTTGTCTTTCAAGGCACTTTCTTGCGTCTTTGTCACTTCACCTTCACCAACCACCAAATCAACATAGAAAAAGAACGTGCTACCTTTACCTTGCGTACTCGTTACCCAAATATCACCACCCATTTTCATCACTAGCTGCTTACTAATGGCAAGGCCTAAGCCGGTGCCACCATATTTACGCGTAGTAGAAGTATCCGCTTGAGTAAAAGATTCAAATAATTGCGAGACCTGAGCTTCCGTTAAACCTATACCTGTGTCTTTAACGGCAAAAAGTAATCTAGCTTTTCCTGAACTGGCTGGCTTGGCACTTATTTTAACCAGAACCTCTCCCGTTTCGGTAAACTTAACCGCATTGCTGGTTAAGTTAGTCAGCACTTGGGCCAATCGAAGTGGATCACCAACCAGATGTGAAGGCACATCGGGCTCACAATGCACTAACAACTCAATGTCTTTTTCTTCTGCTTTGGTACTGCACAGTGCCGCAACTTCTTCTAAAATGGCACCCAGCTCGAACGGTACTGACTCTAACTCCAGCTTGCCTGCTTCAATTTTTGAAAAGTCGAGAATATCGTTAATAATACCAAGCAGATTACGAGAAGAGGCTTGAATCTTATTAACATAATCTTCTTGCGTCTCGTCTAAACCCGTTTTCAGCGCTAAGTGACTTAAACCAATAATAGCGTTCATTGGCGTACGGATTTCATGGCTCATGTTAGCCAAAAAATCACTCTTATATTGGTTAGCCTGCTCAGCGTCCAGCTTGGCAATATTTAATTCGAGCATAGCCTGCTCAGCACGTTGACGGGCTTCTTCTAGCTCTAATACGCGCTTTTCTAATTGCTGTTCAGCCGCTTTACGATCGCTGATGTCATACAACCAAAGTAATACACCCTGCTGATTAGATTGCACTAACCGCTCTAGTGATAAAATTGCCCAAAAAATATGTCCAGAGCGACCCTTTAGCTGCACTTCTCGCGGTCTAACACGACCCGTTGCTTGAAATTCAGACTGACAAGCCGCGCGCTGTGCTTCATCCACCCAGCCAAACTGATACTGTCCAGGCGTTAATAGAAATGATAAGTCGGCACCTAACAGTTCATACAACTGCGAGTTAGAATAAATGAGCCCGCCACCTTCATGCTGAACAATCCCCGCACCAATAGGGCTCAGATCGAGCACATTACGTAAACGTGCTTCATTGTCCCGCAGTGCCAGCTCCATACTTTTACGTTCAGTAATATCAGATGCTGTGCCGCAAACGCCACTTACGGTATTAACCTCATCAAAAAGTGCAAAACGACTACGTAAAAAGGTCAGCTGCTGCCCATTATTGTCCAGCTCAACCTCCATTTCATCGCCTTGATTTTGCGTTAAGATGCTTTTATCGCCAATGAAAAATAGCCGATGAGCCGCATCTGAAAATGCTTCATCCGCTGTTTTTCCAATCACTTCTTGGCTCTTAACGCCAAATAGCCGCTCAAAACTACGGTTAACGAATACAAAACGGTTGTCGACGTCTTTCAAATAAAATAACGCGCTGGCGTTATTCAAAATGGCTTGGGTTCGCACTTCACCTTCACGAATGCGTCGCTCATCTATTTCACGCTGCACAATCATACGGTTATAAGCCGCTATCACTTGACCCAGTTCATCACGCGACTGCCAGCTAACGGTTTTAATCTCTTTGCCAACTGACATACCATTAATTGACTCAAGTAAACGCCGCAAAGGAATACCTAGCATACGATGGGTACTGAGTAATGAAACCCCAGCAATGAGTAAGATAAACACCACCAACATCACCAAATCTGATTTGATACGCTGGTAGCTTTTGCTGCGAATGGTGTCATCACGAAACACCACCCGTAATGCCCCCATCACAAGGGAGTCGTTACCATATTCATAACGAATATGTTTCATAATACTGATGTGACCTTGGTGCTCTACTTCTTGCTCACCAATTTCTAACAACACATTGTTTAATTCATCCATGAGTACTGCAGATACAAAAGCTTCATCAGAAGCGATATAGCTTAACGCCAACTCTAGGGCTTGGTTATCTAAATTCCACATATGGGAACCAAGCGCTTCAGACTGCACGGACACCAGCTGGTCGAGGTGGCTGTGTAAAGACTCTCGCTCATTAACGTAATGGCGATATTCTAAAATCGCAAACAACAGGGTTAAGCCAACAGCAGCCGTCGCAATAAAAATAGTCAACATCTTCATTGCGAGGGAGCGGGTCAGTCTCAATATCATAAATTACCTTTCATCCTGAAAATCGGCCAACACAAAACGATTTCGCCCTTGGTCCTTGGCTTGATATAACGCAGCATCTGCTTGATTAAATAATAGTGCCACTGAGCCACCTTGGCTTGGATAAATACTTGCCCCCCCTATACTAACAGTGACATAAGGCGCAACTAATGAATAACCATGCTTAACAGGATGTTCTTGCAACGCTTGTTGCACACTTAAGGCCACCTTTTCGATAGCGGATAGCTCGGTCAGCGCCAATACAATAACAAATTCCTCACCACCATAACGCGCTACTAAATCAACATTTCGTAACGGCAATGAACTTAATGTGTGAGCAACATGAACTAAGCATTCATCCCCTTGTTGGTGACCATAGTGATCGTTGAAGGCTTTGAAGTAATCAATATCAAGCAGCAAAATCGCTAACATGCCGCCACTACGCTTCAATTGCTGCCATTGGAAAGTAAGAAACTCGTCTAGCCGGCGCCGATTGGCAATTTCTGTTAAAGGGTCGATGGTGCTTAACGCTTTTAATAAATCACCGCGCCGTTTTAACTCCAGATGATTATGCACTCGCGCACGAATAATGGCGCTACTAAATGGTTTCGTCACATAATCAATAGCACCAACACTCAGCCCTTCTTCTTCATCGTTCTCTGAATCTTTGGCGGTGATAAAGATAACCGGAATATCAGCGGTCTCAGGATTACTTTTAAGGGCTTTACAAACTTGAAAGCCATTCATCCCAGGCATCACTATATCTAATAAAATAAGATCTGGTTTGTGCTCTAGCACGCGTCGCAGTGCTTGCTCACCATTTTTCGCCACCACAGTGTCATAACGGTCTTTTAGCAGCTCGACCAAGATACTAATGTTGACCTTCTCATCATCTACGATCAGGATTCGATTACGCGTATCAGTTGACAACTGGGCGTTCCTTTTTAGTTCAAGAAGATTGCAACTCGATATACACATCAATTTCAGGTTGTATATACCAGTAACAGGGTGCGACCATCATCGCGACATCCATTATGCTAACTTTATCAGCCCAAATATTTGGAGTAGAGTACTAATATCAGCGAGGGCTCACATTTAACAACTTGTATGGAAACTAAATATAGACATAAATATTAAACAGCTAAAAAATATGCCTGCAAAATACACTGATGTAATCAGCGAAGCATTGAGTTTGCCCTGAAATAACCATCTTTCGGTATAAAAGATTAACTTACTCCTCATTCAAGGACATGGTGTTGTTAAAAAAAGACCTGCCATTACAAGCCAAATATAGCTTAACCTTACTCGGCTTAACAGGTGTTTTACTGTGCTTATTTATCTATATATTCTCTAATATCAGTAAAGATATTGCAGAGGAATTCAGTAGCAATGCACAAAATCAACTAAGTGACACACTCGTTAGCAAAGTGCGCGAGCAAGGGCAAATCACAAGCCAGTTACTCGTGGCTCAGCTCAGCCAAACCAATCAAATAAATCAACTATCTAGCCTACAAAATTTAGCTGAGCTTGTTGAAAAAAACCAATTAAGCTATGCATTTATCTATGATCAAACAGGACACTTAATTGGGCCTTATCAGCAACAAGAAAATTTATGGCCACATAACCTACCTAAATTACAGTATCAGTCAGAGCTGGTGACTAATGATATCGTCAACCTGTTCAGCCCCATCCCTAGCCCCAATAATGGTGGTCACACCATGCTAGTTATAGGTTTCCCGATAAGTACTGCCAAAGAAACCAGCTTACTACGCAATAATCTTGAGCGTAGTTTAAGTGATAGCTCACTGCAGTTTTTAATCCAAGCTATTAGCGGCACCTTGATCTTTACTCTACTCGCTCTCGCGGCCTGCTATATGATTACCAGTCATTTTATTCACCCGATTCGATTGCTAACCAGTCGCTCGCAACGTCTTGGCGAAGGAGATTTAGATGTCACCTTGGCACTTGAGCGCACTGATGAGTTAGGGAAGTTGTCGCAGTCATTGCAAAAAATGCGTAACAATTTAGTCGACAGCTACAATGAAATGTCACAATTGGCATGGTATGACCCCCTTACTGGCCTCTATAATCGTGAAGGCTGTTTCCATCATTCACGATTATTACTCGGTGAAAAAACAGGTGCTCAAGCTAGTTTAACCGTTATTAACTTAGACGGTTTCAAACGTATTAATGACACCATGGGCTATAAAGAAGGTGATGAAACCTTACGTGCTTTTGCCAAACGCCTCACACAACTAGTTAGAAAATATCAACAAACGGCTTTAATTGCGCGCGTATCTGGGGATGAATTTTTATTGGTTGTTGCACATGAACAAAGTGAAGCGATCAGTACACAAATTGCCAGTGAACTATTAGCCATGTCACAGCAAGCACTCAATACCAAACAAAGTGCTCACCAACTCACCATGAGTATTGGCATTTCGTCTCGGCCACGCGATGGAAATGAATTTGATAGTTTATTAAAAGCGGCTTCAATAGCGATGCACACCGCCAAATATGAAGGGAAAAACAAATATACTCATTTTATCGCTGGTGGTAATCAAAATGAGTGGCAACCTGAAACACTGAAAAAATCCCTGCAACTAGCCATTGATAAAGGGGAGCTCTATGTACTCTTCCAAGGCATTTTTGATCCCGACAATAGCATGGTGGGTGTGGAAGCCTTAGTGCGCTGGAATCACCAAAAACTGGGTCCAGTTTCACCAGCACAATTTATTCCAATAGCAGAACAGTTCCCGGTATTAATTGAAGATTTAACCTTATACGTACTAGAGCAAAGCTGTGCGGCGTTTGAAGAGCTGCTCACTAATGAGCAAGAAGGTTTTAAAATATCTATCAATGTCGCCGCATGTATGTTAAACAACCCCGAACTGGCTGAGCTACTGCTATTTAGCCTCAGTGAATACCACATCAAAGCTAGCCGTATCATCCTAGAAATCACTGAAACACAATTATTAACTGACATTGATTTTTGCTGCCAACAGCTGGCTAAACTCAAAGCGGCAGGCTTTACCTTGTGGATAGATGATTTTGGGACTGGCTATTCATCACTCAGCTACTTGCACAAGCTACCTGTTGACGGCCTGAAAATTGACCATAGCTTTATCGAACAACTAGACCAATCCAGTTCAGGCCAAGCATTCATAAAAGCCATTGTAGAGCTATCTAAAGCCCTAGCAGTTGAAACATTAGCAGAAGGGGTAGAAACGCAGGCGCAGCATGAATTATTAAAATCGTACGGTTGTCATTGGTTTCAGGGGTTCTACCTTCATAAACCAGCTTACCAAGCCAATGTGATGGCCTTTCACCAGCACTGTAAACCGAAAAAGTTACAGTGCGTGACGGTTTAACGTAACCTGCCTAAACACCACTCCAACGGATGTTATGGGCGACGATGTTTACACCGATGGCGCCACAAAAAAAACTGACACATAGCTAATAACAATAAACCAGTAATTAACAACAGCATAGTACTCGTATACAAATTATTGCTCGCATAAAGATAAGCCACACTAGGTTGGTCAGCCTGATAAGCCAATACCAAAGGTTGTCCTGCCATTTCAGCCAACCCCGTCGCAACATTTAATGCTGGACGACGCGCCTGCTCGGTTTGGTACTCTTCACTCGCTACTTGGTAAAGGTACACAATTTGATCACCTTGGCGTTGCCACTGATCGGCGGTAACTCGAGGCCAGGCTTGAATGTTCTCAGTTACCTTGTTTACTTCACCTAAATGCAAGAAACAGTAAATAGAAAGCGCAAATAAAGCGAGTCCCATAATTTGCCCAATGCGCAAACATGCGCGGTAAAATCGGCCTTTCAGTGTGGTATGGCTGATAGATTGCATCGCGCGAACGCGAAGTGAAGCATCAACGACCCCCAATTGATAAGTGTCGACCAAATACTTTTGTGCTTGTAACGGTTGCCCTTGCCCTAACAGGTCCAAAAAGGCGGGATCTTTTGTAATTTTATCGTCCATTTAATATATCCCTGTGGATAGCGCTAGGGTCTGTCGACCTTAGGCTCCTCTTCTTATAATGTGTACATTAACAGTAAGGTGACACGCCCCATGCTAATTTGAGCCGGATAGGGTACAACAAAATGCGGAAAGAAACAGGGAAGTGGCTAACAAAACAGCAATTTACATCCTAGCCACTACCCAGAGGGGGTTAGGTAACCCTAATGGATAGATTCATTTAGAAAATAACGCTCACCGTTAAAGTGAGTAAAAATAAGCGCTAGCATAGGATGCTCTATATGTTCATGATCGGTGCTAACTAACAGGTTGGACTCGGCAATATAAGCCAACTTATTAGAACCATCAACCATGACCAAATACCAAGGTTGTAGCATTTCTACCTGCGCGCTAATTAAATGTTGATATTGCTGTTCAGCTAAATTAAAAGTGGCATCAACACCATAAATCACGCCTCGATACCCATGTACTTGATGATCGACCAGCTGACCCATATGGAATTTACAATATGTCATTTTGCTTCTCCTTGCAGTTAGGCTCACCACAGCACTAGCCGCCTGCTGATTATGTTATTATTCTGGTTTGAGTCTCAACGCAACCCCGTTTACACTACCTCTCTTTTGTAAAATCACACCCGAAGTTGGAAATACCATGCGCTTTTCTGTTCTATTTAGTTTTAGTTTGCTTAGCCTCTCTTTGCTGAGCCATCTATTTCAATTTTCTTGGTTTGATTTTATTCCCCAACAAGAACTTATTGGTAATACATTAATTTCTTTAAGCTTTTTAGGATCTACACAAGGAATTTTTATTCCTCTCATTTTTTTATCAATTCACTATGCCAGCACCGCAAAGGAATGTTGGCGGGTGTTTTATTGTGCTTTTCCACTACTCACCATTGCCTTGTTACTCGGCTGGGGATTGCAATTTATTGCCGAGCAACCGAGACCGAATGTGGTCAATTTAGTTAATGCTGGCTTATTATCTGCTGAGTACTACCAACAGCCAATGGCAGAAAAACACGCCCTAATGTCAAATGCATTAGCCCAAGCCCATGGTGTGCCTGAATACGTTAAATCTGAATGGGTCATGGAGACCAGCTATGCGATGCCTTCTGCACATGCTATTGCTAGCATGACAATCGCACTCTACTTTGCCACCTTGTTCTTTTCACGCCAACAAACCCTCACTGGTTTCATTATTTTAGGCTGGGCGGCTGTGGCTATGTTCAGCCGCTTACTAATGGGTTTGCAACGACCGGAAGATATTTTAGTGGGCGCACTTATTGGTACTTTTGCGGCACAACTAGCCTTACTCAACCGCCGTCGAAAATTAAATCAAGATCGTGCTATCGCAGAACTTCGAGCCAAAAAGTTAGCCGAACAAGATCAAGCATCTAACGAGTCAAAAGCCGCAAACATTTAAACCATACTAAATACTTAAGCTTGGATTAGGTCAACAGCCGTTGACTTAATCAAGTAAAGTGCTGAACAGATCTCACTTATTTAAGCTTTAAGTTGTCAAAATAAAGTAAAGAATAATGTATCTTAATGTTATTGATTAACTTTTTTGACGAAGGGAATGATGTATATTTTAACTAAGCTTGCGTGGCGAACATTAGTAACAAATATTCTGTGTTCATTTTTTCTAATCTATAGCCCCATTCTCCTTGCCAGCCCTATCACTTTCACCCCACTTTCTACTTACTTAGAGCAGCACCCAGAGCAGCGTTTTATCAGCCAAAAGTTTGCCTCTATTGTTAGCTCTCCCAGTCAAAAAAGTCAGATAATACAACCTCGACCTCTACGCATATTTGTTATTTACCCTGGTAAACAAATTTCAGATTATTGGCGTCGTAGCATTGCTTCTTTCACAGCTCGTCTCAATGAGCTTAATATTCAATATGAGATAAAAACCCACTACACCCGCCCAAATATGGCGCAAGAGCAACAAGAGCGACTGATTAATAAAGCCGCTCGCTATCGCGCCGACTACATCATTTTTACCTTAGATACCGTGAAGCACAGTGAGCTCATCAGTCGCATTCTGAAAATTGGTATGAGTAAACTTATTCTGCAAAATATCACCACACCTGTGTTGCAATGGCAAGATACGCCACCATTTTTGTATGTGGGCTTTGATCATGCCAGAGGCAGTCAAACCCTAAGCCAATACTTTAAAGAGAAAACTCAGAGCCAAGGTGATTATGGCGTGGTGCTTTGGTCTCCCGGCGTCATCAGTGAGACACGTGGGCAAAGCTTTATTGATGATATAACGCAAACTTCATCCCTAAGAATGGTGCAAAGCTACTACACTCAAGCATCAAGACAGTCGGCCTACCGCAGTGCAATAAACATTCTCACACAGCATCCTCAGGTTAAATTTATTTACGCCTGCGCGACAGATTTAGCCCTAGGGGTGCTAGATGCCATCAGGGAAAAAGGGCTGGCAGATAAAGTCATGGTGAATGGTTGGGGCGGAGGAGAACAAGAACTCGCCGCGCTGCAACAAGGTAAATTAGACGTCACTATTATGCGGATGAATGATGACAATGGCGTAGCCATGGCCGAAGCGATTAAATTGGATATAGCGGGAAAATCGGCAATGGTACCACAAGTCTATTCAGGTGATTTTGCCTTGGTAACCAAAAAAACTAGTCAGCAGGAGTTAGATAAACTCAAAGCAATTGCGTTTCGCTACTCTGGGCAGCCTTCACAGCAGACTTTAACTTATTAACTACTTGCACAGGAGAAGTAACACCGACTAAGCAGTGGTGTTACTTGATATCAATTAAGCCGGACGAGCGTTCTCTCGCAACCAAGACACCGTCTCAGCGGAGATGTTAAAAGCATTATCACCAATCGGAATAATTAACTCGGTTTTGGGTGGCAATGTTTGCAGTAAATCGCCGCCTTGAACCTTACTAATATGTTGGCTTAGCTCTGCTACATCAGCCGCGAATTGCGAGATAACTAACGACTTAACGCCTTCATTAACATGAGATGGCGCGTAAGCAGGCGTATGGCTCTCGCCTTGTGCCGTTTTAATAGCATTTAATGGAATATAAAATGCCGTATTTAAGAAGACCGGCCAAAGGGAATTTTGATCCGTACTGCCTTGCTCTAGACCTTCAATCAATTTAATAAATTCGGTTTTTTCTCTGGTTGTCATCATCACATCCTTGTATGACTAAATTTCAGTTTTATATTGCACCATAAAGCAACAACAGAGAAGGCTTAAAACTTTGTAAACTTCACACCTAGGCAAGAAAATACTAAGAAAGGGCAAAAAATTGATGTTATTTACGAATTGAAGCAATCAAGGTAACAAGCCCCCGTACGAGTTATTGGCACAAGGGGCTTTGTATTTTAAAATTACAGGTTGTGAGTCAACAATGGACTTAAAGAGTCTGGCAGATGCAACCTTAACAGTCACTTTCTTGAGCATCAGCAGCTTGTTTAATATCCTCACAAGCATCTTCAAGTGCATTTCTACTATCAGTAACAACTTCGTCTATTTTCTCACCCGCTTCTTCTGCCGGACCTTCCGAACAACCAACTAAAGATAAGATAGCGACAACACCAAAAACTTTTGCAAGATTAATAATTGTATTCATGTGTTTCTCCATTTAACTTCGGGGTCTTTTGAACATAGGAACGATAAAAGACAAAACTAAAAATACGATAAAAACGAAAAACAATATTTTAGCTATTCCAGCTGCCGCACCAGCTATGCCGCCAAACCCCAATACACCGGCAATCAGTGCAAGAATTAGAAAAGTCAATGCCCAATGTAACATGTTACCTCCTCAAACTTAGTTAAGAAATCAGCTCAAAATTAGTTAAAAAGTTAAGCTGTCATTAATTGCAACTGCTTCATTTCATCATGACAATTTTGCATTCGTACTTGGATTTGCAATAGCTTACTTTTACAGTCTGCAGGTAGCATCTCTTGCAATGCCGCATCTACCTTTTCTAGCACTTTATCTTCAATTTCTTCTAACTGTGAAATATAAGTATGATCAGAGTCAGAGCTAACCAGTGCAATGATCTTGGTATAGGCTTCTCGCAGCTCAACGGACAGGGCTGAATCGGTCTCGACTTGACCATCGTCAATTAAAATGAATGTTTGTAAGTCAGAAATGGCAAGGGCTTTTTCTTGAATATTGCGTTCAAAAACACGAACAAGGTTACCATTTGAGGTTTTTTCTTTTGCTGCACTGTAAAATTCAATGCCACCATTCAACACTTTTACCAATTCTTTAATTGGGCCCATCTCATAATTTGAATTAGACATACTCTATCTCCTGTTCACTTATTTATGGTTTAAATTAAATGTAATCAGTTAATTACACCTGAACTAATGCAGAAGACATGCCAACTATAAAAGCAATTAATAAACAACCACTTAGGAAATAATAGCTACCACGTAAAACCTTCCACTCTGTAACAGTTACATGCCCAATGTAATTAGTACTCACCATCACTTATGAATAATTTGTAAACATTTCTTCCTAGAGAGGAGCAAAGAAAGCATATCTATAAAGTTGCACCACCTTAGACCAAATGGTGACCTTACTCCCCAGGTGAAGCTATTCGCCTAATAAATTAGCAAAGAACCGCAAAGCGGTTCATTAGGTACAAACCAGAGCGAAGGAGCACTGCTCAACCATGCCATGGCCAAATCCAAAGCTAAATAATGTTATTACCCTGTTCTGGATCTCGTGATTCATCGGCCTGTTCACGAATTTCATTTGCGTCACTGCTAGTATCATCCACATTACTTTGCTCGCGCTGCTCTATGACTGATGGCTTCGGATGATGCAATCTATTTTTTGCATTAGGTGCTGGAGGTTGGGCACTGGTTTCCATAGAGAAGATATCCCTGCCCTGGCTGTTAAGTAGCACTCGCTCGCGTGCATCATCAGGCATACTGATCTCATGATGCATAAATCCACTAACCAATTCCCGCATTAAGTGTGAGGAAACCTTCATCGCACTATGCTGTTCACTATTCACCCAAAAATAGATGCTGAAGTTGAGCGTTGCTGAGCCTAGATTATCAACCAACACTTGTGGGGCGGGATCGCTTAATACTGCAGGCTGATTTTTTATAATACTAACGGCAAGGCTTTGTGCGCGGCGAATATCATTATCGTACCCAATACCTAACATAAAATGCCCGCGCATCTTTGGATTAGCGGTTAGATTTTTAATCACATTCTTATAGACAGTAGCATTAGGTATTTGAATATGATTGCCATCAAAATCAACTAATGTTGTCGCACGCGCCGTTACTTTTTTTACTACTCCAAGGCGGCCATCCACTTCAATTACGTCATCAATCTTAAAAGGCCGTTGCACACTCAGTAACAGACTCGATATAAAGTTTTCGGCAATATCTTTGAACGCGAAGCCTAAGATTAACCCTAGCAGTCCAGTACCACTCATCACCGCAACAGCATATTGTGTTAGGCCAGCTAACTTTAGAAATAAATATACGCCAAACAATATAATTAAGATGCTAATGAATCGCCGAGTGACAACATATAACAAACGGCTCTCACTGATATAGCCCAACGGTTTAAGTAATAGGTAAGACAGTGGCTTAGCCAAAAAATAACTGCTTATTATTGCCACAACGCCAAGTAATAAAGCAGGTAGCATTTCTCCTGCAGCATGTAAAAACTCAACAACTTGAGCATTTACTCCCTGCATAGAAAACTGCCAGGGTTGTTCTAATGTCGGCGCGGAGGGAGTGGAGGTGGTGAGATCAGCCAGATGATTGTTGATAAGAAAGGTTTTCATAAATACGGGGTCCTAATGGTTGGATTGCATAGGCTTCAGGTAATGCAAAGAGAAGACCAACACCCTCTTCAAAAAATATTTTTACTTATTAAACAAAAACATAAAACAAATCATCTCCCTAATTAATACCAGGTTTCATCACATAGTACATTCAATACAAGAGATTGAGCCCATTCTTATTACTCGCCGTGTAGCAATGAGGTAAATCCGGTATTTATTACTTGAAAAAGTTACAGCACAACCTGTAAACCTTACAAAAATATATTCGCCACAACAAACAAAAAACAACAAGCGACTGATTTTAAAGGAAAATAATAATTGGCACGTGTTCTGCAATACCTTAGCTGTGACATCAACTTAATCGTTAAACTTAAAATGGAGAAATATTATGAAACGCACTCTTATTTCATTAGCTATGGTATCTGCACTTTCTGTTTCAACTGCACAAGCAAACAACGTTTGGGAAAAAGAAGCAAACGACGCCTGGATTGATGGCAAAGCTGAAGCGACACTTTTATTTAATCCAAATGTTAACTCTTTCGATATCAATACTGATGTAAAAAATGGTGTAGTGATACTGACAGGTCAAGTGGACCATAACGTTGATAAAAAACTTGCCCGAGAGCTAGTGCTTGGCATTGATGGCGTAAAAGAAGTCGATAACCAGATTACAGTGGTGGAAGGCATCGACCGTAAGGAGCTAGAAAAACAAAGAGGTATGGCTGAATCAAGCTTTACTGATGTCAAAATTGCTACGGTCATCAAAACTCGCCTACTGTTTGATACTGATATCAGTGGTACCGATATTGATGTGGACGTTAAAAATAACATCGTCACATTAACTGGTGAAGTGGATTCACAAGCAGAAAAAGATTTAGCCATTAGTATTTCTAAAAATGCAGAAGATGTGAAAGACGTAACGGCCAACTTAGATATAGTAAAAAGCTCTTAGAATCAAATTCATGACGCTCATTATGAGCGTCATTTCCGCTAACTCAAAAATTTTCCAGAAGTGAATACTTTTTTATTATTGAGGAGACACTATGCCTACCAAGAATACAAATAACGCAAAAACTGAATCACAACAAGCCAATAATCAGGCGCCGGCTCACCCAGTGGCAGACCAAGTCGCGGCATCACTACACAGCACTGTCGACTCGCTGCATGGTTCAGCGGCCTCAACAGAGGAGAGTTTAAGAGCAAAAAGTGGCCAATCCAGTGCAGCAATGAAAGCGCAAACACGCCTGCTACAACAAAAATGGAATAATTCACCAGTTAAAAAATACGCTTGTGAAAACCCAGTGAAAACAGTAGGTATCGCTTTCACTGCTGGCGCATTGTTAACCATGCTATTAAGGAATAAGTAAGATGCAAGAGTCACAGAGTTCGGGGTATAAAACTCAAGGCTCAGCAGAGCTGGGGGCGCAGCTAAACGCGCTCCCTGCGTTAGGTAGCCGCTTAATAGATAGTTACGCATGCTTACTTAACGCTGTATTTGCGTTAATAAAAGCCAAAGCAAAGGCTAACTTAAAAATGCTGATTGCTATCATCACCCTGATCGCCACTGCCGTATTTTTAACTTGTGCCGTATGGGTTGGCTTGCAAGTACTGATTGCTTTCTCGCTCATCAGCCTAGGGTTAAATGTATTTGCGGCTTCTGGCCTTGTGTTAGTCGCTAACTTGATCGCTATTTATTATCTATTATCCACCGCAAGTTGGTTGTTTGATATCACTTACGATGAGTTTATAGATGGATTTTTTAGTCAGATAAAATAGGATTTTTATGACACGCCTTGCCGATTTTATATATCAATCCGTAAATCAAGATGTCATGGTAAAAAAAGCCAAATATCAAGCCTGTGTGTTCGATAGCCATTTACACCAGAAAATCTTGAGCGCCCACTGTAAAAGCCTAGCGAGTTCACCCATCTTCGTTACCGGGGCAGCTATTACATCAATAATCATGTTACGCCACGGTAAGTTTTCAACATTAAGAAAAGTAGTCATGCTTAAACGATTAGCAGACAGTTTTATAAAACCGAGATAACCCGGATCTTGGGTTAATGAACGGTGTGCTTTCCTGCAAAAGCGCAATGTATGTGCTGCTATTCGCTTTATGCTTTCATTCCCAGACAAAGACATGTTGCTGTAAAACATACTTTATCTGGCTAAGATAGCCAGACACAGGCTGAGGCTAAATGATATCGAAAGCGGTTAAATTAAGTTAACAATGCGCTCAAATCCGACAATGAAACAGGCTTTAACAATACATGCGCTATCCCCAGCGACACTAACTGTTCTGGCTCTGGTTCATAACCACTGATAATAGCCAAATTTTGTTCCGAGTTTTGTGCCCTAATTTGCGTGGCGGCATCCAACCCTGAGCCATCAGGCAACATTAAGTCAAGGATCACTAAATCAAGGGCATCAACCTGGCTATAAAGGGCTAAACAAGATTGAATACTGGCCGCACAATAAACTTCGGCTCCCAATGACTTAAGTAGCATGCACATCAACTCACGAGCATCATCATCATCTTCTACTAATAGTATTTTTTTGCCTGACTTACCGGGTTGTTCATTATTGCTTGCTAACGAGCTGACACTGGCTTGCGGATGTAAAAAATGCGCTAAGCAAGCTTGTAATTGTGCGGTGTCTATCGGCTTAGTCAACACGCGATTAAATCCAAGTGCTTGTAAAGTCTCTTCACTGCCTTTTAGTGCGGCGGCTGTTAACGCCACAATTGGCAGCTCAAGCCCTTGATTTCTTGCTGCGACTACAACATCTCGTCCACCCATCACAGGCATGTGAAGGTCCATGAAAACCAAATCAAAATGATGCTGCTTACCTGTTAACAGAGCCAAACCTTGCTGACCGTCTGCCACACTGGTAACCGTCACGCCGGTAGCTGAAATAATATTACAAAGTAAAGTGCGTATTTCTGGAACATCTTCAACAACCAGCACTTGGCCATTAAGTTTCATTGGCCGTGATGCTTCTTTCTCTTGTCCCGCTAACGGTGGAGCAAGAATAAGTGGTACTAAGTTAGGTCGCTTTAAGCCCGTATCAATAGAGAAGGTGAAAGTACTACCAACACCTAAAACTGATTCTACTTTTAGCTCCCCACCTAGTAACTCGATTAACGAAGCGCTGATGGCCAAGCCCAAACCAGCGCCCTCTTCCGTGCGGGTCGTCACCTCCTGCACTTGTTCGAAAGGCTTAAAAATTCGCTTTAACTTATCCTTTGGTATACCGATCCCAGTGTCCACCACTGAAAAAAATAACAACCCCTTTTCGGCTTGCTGCTGATACCTTAAATCGACGGAGACCTGACCAGACTCGGTAAATTTTATCGCATTGTATATGGTGTTAATCAACACTTGCTTGAGTCGAGTTGAGTCAGAAAAAATTGATTCGGGCAGTCGCTCCTTGCTGTTAATCTTAAAGCTAAGACCTTTTTTAGCCGCAGCCATATTAAATAAACTTTGTAAATCTGCTAAAAAAGGCGATAGCAAAAAGGTATCTTTATTCAAAGATAAGCTATTTTCTCTGATTTTGGATAGATCGAGCACCTCATTAAGCAGCGCTAATAAGTGCTGACTATTACTATTAATAATTGATAACTCTGGCTTAATCGCATCGAGCTCGGCTCGACTGAGCAGTAAGTCGGTGTAACCAATAATAGAAGTTAATGGCGTCCGCAATTCATGGCTTAAGTGCGCTAAAAACCGATCTTTAGCACGGCTGTCTGACTCAATTCTCAAGCGCTCTAACCTTTCATTTTCCAACTCTTTGCGCGCAAGAGCGTAACGAATGGCACGGATAAAACGCACACTATTAATTTCCGATTTTACCAGAAAATCTTCAGCCCCCAACGCTAACGCTTTGGCATCAAGCACTTCGTCAACCTGCCCCGTTAGCATGATAAAAGGCGTGTCACAACCCATTGCTTTAGCTGCTTCTAGTACTGAAAGCCCAGTATGAGCGCCCAATTGGTAGTCAAGTAAACATAAGTCGAACGACTCTTGTTGCAATATCTCAATAATCGATTGGTAGTCACTTAACCATTTAATTTCAAATGTAAAATCTGGTATTTCTTGCAAATAATCCATGGCAAGAATGTAGTCATCTTCATCATCTTCAACCAGTAGTAACTTAACAATGCGATTATCCATTAACCTGCCTCGGCATAAAAAATAAATGTAACGTTGGCGTAGTTCACTTTTTAAGGCAGCTCAACGATCTCAATCCAATATTTGCCTAAATGTTTCATTAGCTCAACCAACCCTTCAAAATTAACGGGCTTAGCAATATAAGAGGCCGCACCTAGATCATAGCCACGAAGCTTGTCTTCTTCCTCTTTGGAAGTGGTTAATATCACCACAGGAATTGAACGTAAATCCGCATCTGCTTTAATGACTTTAAGGGCTTCACGACCATCCATTCTCGGCATATTTAAATCAAGTAAGATCAAACTCGGGCGAGGATAAAGCTCACGGTCTTGATAACGCCCTTCATTGCGTAAGTACTCAATCAGTTCTACGCCGTCATTAACAAAATTAATCGTGTTTAACACTCTGCTTTCATCAAGAGCGTCTTGAGTCAGCATGCGATCATCTTCATCATCATCTGCCATTAGAATACTAATTGCTTGGGGTTTTAAGTAATTCAACTTTTCCGTCCTCAACTGTAAAAAGGTCTGCATCTATGGGCAGTAATATAGTAAAAGTAGCACCGACACCTGGTGTGCTGGATGCAGAAATTTGGCCACTATGGCGCTCGATGATCCGCCGACAAACGGCTAAGCCTATGCCTGTTCCGGCATATTCACTGCGACTGTGCAGGCGTTGAAATGGAGTAAATATTTTTTCACTGTATTGCTCTGAAAAACCAATGCCATTATCAGCTATAGTGAGTTCAAGCCAAGGTTTATCATTCGATATGTTCGCCTGTACAGGAGGGCTAATACTATTAGCTCCGATGATAATATTGGGTGTTTGCTCTGGTTCGCGAAATTTAATCGCATTAGAAATTAAGTTTGAAAATAACTGACTCAACTGGCTGGCATCAGCTTGAATGCAGGGCAGTGAAGCGACCGTAATTTGGGCCCCACTGTCTTGGATTGCAATTTCTAAGTCATCGAGCACTCGCATTAACAAGTCATTGAGATCAACCAACTGGAAAGGTTTGCCTCGCGTGGTAATACGAGAAAGCTCTAATAAGTCACTGATCAAAACAGACATACGCTGCGCCGCTGAGTTCATACGAGCTAAATAATCCATGCCCCTGTCACCAAGCTGATCCGCATAATTACTGCTAAGACGGTCACCAAAAGCACGAATTTTTCTCAGTGGCTCTTGCAGATCATGGGAAGCAACAAACGCAAAATCTTCTAGCTCTCGGTTACTTCGATTTAGCTCTTCGGCATACACTTCCAGTGCGTGAGTGCGCTCTTGCACCTTCGACTCTAGCTGGGCATTGTATTTCTCTAAATTGCTTTTTGCCGTTCGAATACTATTTAAATGTTTTGCTATCAGCACCAATACCGCACCAGACATCAGTATGCTGAGCAACGTAAACCAAATAATATTACGGTTTGCCTTAGCTCGAGAGTCATCTAAGCGAGCAAGCAAGTCATTGCGAATATTGGTTTCCTGGATAATAATCGACTGATACAAATGGCGAATATTCATTTGAGTTAAATCAACTTCTTCCTCACCCTGCTGCGCAACTTCTGCCCCTAACCCTACCGCGAGTTCAACACTTTCCTGCAACGACTTCAGCTTAGCTTCTGCAAGCCGAGCGAAAGCATCAATTCTTTGCTGCTGTTCGTGGCTTTGTGATTGAACCTGTTCTACTTGCTTTAAGCTGTCAGAAAATTTTTCCAAAGCTTTAATGAAAGGCTCAAGATGGCTGGTGTTTTCTGATAATAAATATCCCCGTTGACCCGTTTCAGCGTTCAAAATATCAATATGCAGGCTATCGACGACCAACATGACTTTACTGGTGTTTTGTAACCGCTTTTGTATGTTTGCCAAATCCTGAATATTATCAAGACCAATGGCAGCATTAACAATAATCGCTACCACAATGATCGCCGCACCTAACCACGCCAAACTAGTGGTATTTAACCGATTGTAAAGGCTTGATAGCTGCATTAATTTTTAATTCCCTGTGACTATTTAACGAGAGTTTGCAGGATAGCGCTGCATTCTTTAGCGGCTTTAATGATCTGGTCTGCGGCTTGTTTTAAATCTGTTTCACTCGCTGATTGATCGGCCATCAGCTTAATTAACTCTGCGTGCATTGAAATATGATTAAGGGGTTTACGCGCATCATGGATGACGGTTTCTAACTCTTCTGGCTGCTGCATTTCCCATCACTCCTTTGGGTTGATTTTAAGGTGCGGAAGACTCTTCATAAGCATTCAGGCGGTTGTATAATGTTTTGGTGCTAATACCCAGCATTTTAGCAGCATTAGTTTTGTTACCTTCTACTGAAGCCAACGTCTTATAGATCAATTCTTTTTCAAGTTCATCAATCGTTTGGCCAACGGTAATTGAAGTTTCCACGGCTGTTATCGGTGCGCTAGGTGCGACATATTGTAAGTTAGCAGGCTCAGAATCAGCCGAAACGTTGACTGCGTTCGCGCCTCCTTTCCCCGTAAGTGAGTCTCGCGCAAGAGAGAAAGGAGACTCAAAAGTAGTCGGAAAAACCAGATTGCCCGCTTGCATATCAGCCATAATAAAGGCGCGATGAATGGTGTGCTTTAACTCGCGAATATTACCTGGCCAATGATGCTCTAAAAGCTTTGCCATATCTTCATCTCGCAGGCGAAGTTGACTACTATGTTCTTTGTTTAATAACCCTAAAAAATAATGTGCAAGCAAAGGAATATCTTCTTTACGAGCCCGTAAGGGAGGAATCGTGATAGGAAAAACGGCTAAGCGAAAATACACATCTTCGCGTAGCACATTGTTCATTGCAATATCTTCTACAGTGCGATTCGTTGCTGAAACGACACGACAATTAATAGGGATGCTCTTATTACCACCCACTCGAGTAACCGTTTGTGTTTCTAACACACGCAATAAATTTGGTTGCATATCAATAGGCATTTCAGTTAGCTCATCCAAAAACAAGGTACCACCTTGAGCTAATTCAAAAACCCCCTGTTTTTGTCCACTTGCACCAGTAAACGCCCCTTTTTCGTGACCAAATAACTCACTGCCAATCAAGTCTTTCGGGATCGCTCCACAGTTAACAGAAACACGCTCTCCAGTATATTCACTGGCATTATGTATTGCTTGTGCCACCATTTCTTTACCGACACCACTTTCACCCAGCAACATGACATTGGCATTGGTTTTTGCCACCCGCTCAATCATGGTGTACATCTCTTTCATTGGTGCTGATTCGCCAAGTAAGCAGTCAAAGTAAAGCACAGCATCGGGTTGTTCTTTGTTCGCTTTAGCTCGAGCCGAGCGAGGATAAAAAATTGCTTTAAGGTCTTCCGCCTCAATAGGTTTAGTTAAATGACCAATATCATCATGGCACATCGCTGAAATGGCTGTTTTAACCGCCGGATGACCAGTGATCATAGTAATAGTTGACTTAATTTTATTCGCTTTTACGAAATCAATTAAATGCAAGCCACTGCCATCAGGCAACATAAAGTCGAGTAAAATATGATCGAATAACTGGCTATTCAGCCACTGCTTTGCTTCTGCCAAAGTGGCGGCAGAATAAACATCGCAATCAAGATATTCAATAATACGACAAGCTAACTCAGTAAATTCAAGATCGTCATCAACGAGTAAAACTGTCTTCACTTTTTTAATCCTTTCAACCAGTATCTATACTACTCTACCCTATTAATTGACTGATTTATATTAACTATTGTTAGAGTCTACTGAGCTTTCATGGTTTAATTCTGCTCGAGATAAAAGCGTGTCTATCGTGACGAGTAGTGTACCGCTTAGGCATCCTAAACAAATACTACTCAACAAAAAGAAAATGTTTACGCCAGAAGGGCTTTGGCCGACCCCTTCGGACAGCATTTGTTATAAAAATCATCACCAAAGATCATTGCCCTAGCATATAACGCGCAAGCTGGCAGGCAACACTTCGATATCCAACTGTGTTGCCTGGGCTATTTCACCGTCAATACTGTATTGAAAGCCAGCCTCACTAAACAACTGAACCTTCTTCGCTTGGCAATGAGCAACACGATAGTTAGGAGACGCTTCACCATTTAACGCATTGTTTAAAGAGTTATTAATTAGCTCTACCAAGCTTAAAACTCGGTGCGTGACACTTGGATCATGCTCAATTTGTGTAATATCCAACAAACCATCTTGCCAATCAGGCTCACCACCACCCTGCGCTAACACTGTGGTACTCGGGGCAGCATTAGCAATCGCTAAACTACAACAAGAAAAATCTTGCTGCTCACCCTCATCTATTCGCACCTTTAAGTCTTGCGCTTTATTATCTATGACCGCGTTGATAAAGCCTTGTATATAAGCAAGCTGGCCAAGCTGATTTTTTTGCGTACGATCGGCCTGATCGATCATTTGCTCTGCAAAACCAACGGCGATCACTAACAGTACAATTTTCTGGTTACAAAGCATGGTATCCATTTGCTTTTCTTCATTTTTAAACAATGCTTGGCAGGCTTGAGTAATGGGATCAATTTTAGTGCCAACACCAAACAGCACGTGAGCCAACGCATTCGCCGTGCCAAAAGGTAAAATAGCTAAACGATGTGGGCTATTTTTCACTGCGGTTGCCACTTCAGCCACCGTACCGTCGCCACCACAGGCAACAAAAGTCATGGCTTGATCTTGTTGCAGCATGGATTTCACCGCATCAGTAACATTGACGTCAGGCTCAGTAAAATAAAAATTCAGTTCATATTGCTGCGTTAACTGGCCCACAATTTGATTCGCATACTGTTGCCACTTACCTGAACCTGAAACGGGGTTAACAATCAAATGAAGCTGGGGATTTATTCGCTCTGCCATGTCTTTACTTAGGGTTAGCAATGACTTCATTTGTTTCGCATTCAATCTAGCCGTGGTTCTAACTGCTTGGATTTTTTCAATGGCTTCTCTGACCGTTAAATCTGGCTCAGACATCAACAAATACGCACAGGTCATATAAAACGAACGGCCCCTACCTAAGGCGCAATGCACTACCACCTTTTGCTTTAACTTATGTTGTGCACCAATCCAGCGGATAGCGTGTTGCAGCTGTGCCTCAGTTGGTGAAAAGTGATCCAAAATAGGAATATTCAAATAATAAAGCCCTTCTTGCTCTGCCGACCAATTAAAGCCATCAAACTCAGAGGTGACATCTAGAATGGCGGTAACACCTTCAGCTTTAAGTGTTTCAATATCGCTGGGGAAAAGCCGAGCAGCCAAATATAAGTTTGGTGTAATTTGTTGTATGGCGGGCACTGAGTCGTACAAGCGCATAAAAGAGTTATACAACTGAGCGCCAACCAAGTAAGGCAGTAAAATTAGCTTAACCCACCAAGGAATTTGACCTGTCACCGACTTCCGAAATAAAGCCGGATAATTCATAGTGTAAGCAAAGGTCACACTCGCAAGAGCAGTAAAAAGCCACAAGCTGGGTATCAATAGATACCAATGACCAAAACTAAACCAAACAAAGCAAGCTGCTATTAATAGTAGTAGCACGTAGTACTTGGTCATTTTCATTGCAGTGACTCTCCTGATAGTTAGCGATACGCGGTTACCTGTATGGTCTTCAAGTTTTATGCCTAAACATAAAAAACTATAACAATATGAATGTTAAAGATATTTAACATTCTCACCCAGTATCAAAATACTACTCGATAGGTACATATTACAAAATAAAAGTGAACTAGGTAAAAGTTACACACTTCTTCCAAGACCTCGCTCTTTGTAAAATTAGTCTTAGTGAACACTCATCGGTTAACATTGTCCATGATATACCCAAGATACCTCAAGATGCAGGATTCAGAGCCGCTCCCAAAGGGCGAGTTTTGTAGGCTGTTATGCTTTGTTGCTGATTTTCAACGTAGAATAACTATGTCTCAAATCAGCGTCGCGCCTAACAGCCTACAAATTCTCGCTAAACAAGCATCTTGAGGTAACTTGGGTATAAAGATTGCACTAACGAGAAGGCATTTAATGAATATCACGCTGAAGCAATTGCGCATCTTCACCACCTTGGCAAAAAGCGCCAATATCGGCCAGGCTGCACTGGCCCTCTCACTGACTAAGCCAGCCGTGAGCATGGCCATCAAAGAGCTAGAGCATCAGCTTAATCAAAGCCTATTTGAGCGTTTGCCTAACCGTCTCAAACTCAACAGCCAAGGAGAGCTATTACTGCCTTTAGCCCATGAGTTACTATCGCGCAGTGACGAAATTAGCAGCTTGTTTGATGGCAACCAGCTCAGTGGTGAGTTGCACATAGGTTGCAGTAAAACCATTGGTAATCAACTGATGCCGGCGTTGTTAGCACAATTTCGTCAACTGACTGGCCATCAAAGACAAAGCCTGCAAATTATGAACAGCCGTGATGTGTGCCAGTTAGTGGCCCGCTACGAGCTCGATTTAGGCTTAATTGAAGCTAATGTCTGTTTACCCGGCCAAGTGTTGATCCCTTGGCATCAAGACAGCATGTGTATTATTGCGCCTCCCAACCACCCTTTAGCACAACAGAAACAACTGCCACTGCACGCGTTCGATCAGCAAAATTGGGTATTAAGAGAAGATGGCTCAGGCAGTCGCGCCCTATTTAATCGTGAAGTTGCCCCACATTTAAACCAGTGGCACCTCGCCCTTGAGCTTAATGAAGCCATGGGCATTATTAACTGCGTGTCGAGTAATTTAGGGCTGTCTTGTATCTCCGAATTAACCGCCACCGATGCCCTGCAAAGCGGCAAGGTAGTGGCACTCGATTTAGCCAAGCCGTTATACCGACCACTGTATTTAGTATTCCAAGAGAACAAGAGACAAAGCGTACTATTTCAACGCTTTGTCGAGCATTTAAAGCAGAGTGTTAATGGCTAATTAACCTCAGTTTTGTTTAAGCTTATGACCAGCGGATAAAGTATATATTTGCAGCAACATTTCGTTTAAGGGATGAAAACGCAAAGCATATAGGGATATATACCCAAACAAGCTTAAGAACTTCTGGTTGATAATTATTTACAGGGTCTTGTTTGGGTCTATTCACCGCGTCTTTGCAGGAAAAACAGACTGTGTTGCTTATCCATAACTCGGGCTAATTAACATTTCACCTGAAAACCGCGTTGGCTTTGCACTTGGTCAACCAGATAATGCAATGCGACATAACTGACCACCACAGTGGCAACCACCAGCTCTAATTTAGCCAAGTGCTGTAACACCTCAACCCATGCAGGATTATGGCCCTGCTGTTCGATGTAGCCTGCTAATTTAAACAACGCAGTGGCACCGATTACCGTAGGGAAGGTAAAAGCAGCGTAACCGGGGCTGAAAGGTAGTTGCAGTAAACGAAAGAAGGCTAAGTACAAAAAGCCGGTCATCAATATTGCCAACACCAAAAGCACGGCTAACAAATGATAATCGGGTTGAGTCACTAAGTTTAAGTACCCAGCTAAACCTAAACTGGCGGGCGCCGCTAAAATAGCTAATGTTGGTTTAGCAGCAACAGGTAATGAACCACAGCAACACAAACGAAACAGCATTAAGGGCAATAATACGCCATAGCAAGTTAAGCCAAAGTAGAGCAACACAGTTGCTAAGCCATTAAATTGCACCGCAGGACAAGTCAGTGCCGCCACAATAATCCCGACTGGTGGCACAAACCAGCTAGGCACCATGTCAGTTAACTTAAACTGACGCGCACGATGGTAAGTAAACATCAGTAAAAAAGTAATGTGTAGCGCAATCGCAGCTAACCAAACCAATTTAGCGCCCAATACATGATGACTAGCAAACGTGCTCGCCACCACCATGCTCGCCATGGCGAAAGTAGGCACTACGCTGCCCACCACAGGATGGGCAAGATCAGCCCGTAGGCTATTGGGATGTAATACAAATTTAACCAGCAACAGTAACAGCAGTAATGCAGCAACTTGCGCACTTAACAACTGAAAGTGCCCCGCACCATTGGACACCTGATCCCAACCCCAACCTAAACTCGCAATGGCTAGCGCAAGACCGGCCATTGGCGTATGGATCATAGTGGTTCGTTGTCTGATACTTCTCATGGTGTGTGCCTCATTAACTACATACACTGAGTGTAAACTAATCAACAAGGTAAGAATATTTTAATATATTTAATTCAGTGTTAAATATTAATTAACGAATAAAATAAAACCTACAGCTGGTTCGCTTTACGATACGCCCCTTCATAATCAAATATTTTATCGCTAATCTGCCAAAAGTTCTTTTGCTTACGCGCAATCACAAAATCAGGTGCAATAAAATGCTCGGCCTCATCGAGAACTTGTTGCAACTGAGTAAACACCTTAGGCGCACTCCCTTGCTCAACCCGTCGACCAAATTGTTGATTGAAAATAAATGCCTGGCCTTTGCTCGCAAGATTAAAGTATTCCTGCAGCTCTAAGCCCTCTTCATCAAAATAAGTGATTTTCAATTTGCCCTTATGCTCACTGCACACCATACCCGAGCAGCGGATCACTAAGGCATCTTTTAACTTTAATGCTGCCTTTAACTTATCGTCTGGGTCCACCAAGGGCTGCAGACATTCGTGACACACCCGCGCGGCAATGTCATTTTCAGCATTACAATTAGGACAATTTTTAAAGCGAAAGCGAAAATCACAGGCTTCAATCGTGCCATCATCTTCTTCGAAAAAGCCCTGACAGCGCCGACCGAAATGTTCAGTCACCTTACCTGCGCCATCAGTACGGCCCCAAAACACATTAGCAAAACCACATGCCGGACATAATACTTGCACTGGTTCCGTATCACTCGCAGGCTTTTTCTCACCCACTTCTGGCGCATATAAGTCATATTGATTACCCGCGTAATCAATCACTAAACAGTCTTCTTTACCCGGCGCTAAACGCAAACCCCGACCAACGATTTGCTGATACAGACTGACCGACTCGGTCGGGCGTAAAATAGCAATAAAATCAACGTGAGGGGCGTCAAATCCCATGGTGAGCACCGACACATTAACCAAGTATTGAATTTGTTTCGCTTTGTAAGCTTGGATCAAGGCATCACGCTCAGGGGTTGGCGTATCACCAGTGATCAAGGCGCAAGAATAGCCAGCCAGATAACCCGCAATTTCCTTGGCGTGCATCACGGTGGCGGCAAAAATCATAATGCCTTGGCGCTGCTGCTGTTGGGCAAGCTGGGTAATGTGCTGCACAATACTCAAAGTGGCACGCTGCTGTTGTTTGAGCAACAAATTAACATCATCCGCCTTATATTCCCCATTAGCCGTGGCCGACAAACTAGAAAAGTCATACATGGCAACAGTTGCGTCAATTTGCTTGGGTGGAGTCAGGAACTTATTTTTGATCATATAACGCAATGGCAATTCATAAATGCAGCGCTCAAATACTCGCGGTTGATGGGATCGTACAATGCCGTGATAGTGGTATTGATAAATCCAGCCGGTGCCCATGCGATAAGGCGTAGCGGTTAAGCCTAGCACTTTAAGTTTGGGGTTAAACTCGCGCAACTTTTGGATCACTTGCTGATATTGACTGGTGTCTTGATCCGACACGCGATGGCATTCATCAATAATCAACAACGAAAACTCACTGGCGAATGCCTCAAGGTTGCGCGATACCGATTGCACACTGGCAAAAGTAACTTGGTGTTGGGTGTTTTTTTGTTTTAAACCAGCGGAAAATACCCCCGCCGTTAAGCCATAGCTTTGATATTTTGCGTGGTTTTGCTCAACCAACTCTTTCACATGTGCCAGTACCAGCACCCGACGCCGCGCCAATTTTGCCAGCTCAGCAATCACTAAACTTTTCCCCGCCCCCGTTGGCAACACAATCACCGCAGGCGCATCACTGCGTCGAAAGTGATTCAGCGTAGCATCTACCGATTCTTGCTGGTAAGTGCGCAGGGTAAATTTAGGCATAAAAAAGGCTCAGTAATTAACTCAGCCTTATTATACCCAACTCGCGGCTTAGTGCAGAGTCGATATGACGGCTGCACGCCTTTGTTTGGCAAATTACATTTCTTTAAGAATAGCGCGAGCATCATCCATCAGGCGCTCACCATTCTCATCAACTAGCCACATTTTATTTTCGCCAATAAAAAACTGTGTACCACCTTCAATGGTGATGGTGTTACCTGCATCGTTCCAGGTAAATGGCGCAGCTTCAACAACCGCAACGCCCATTTTGCCAAGAAACTTACGACTAAGCGCATAAGTATTATTGGGCTTGAGCTCGATAAAAACCTCAATGCCATCACAATCATCACAAGGTAAAATCCCACGATACACGCCATTCCAATCCAATGACGAACGGGCGTTGGCAGCATCCACGACTATCATGGTTTCAGGTGCTGTCGTTTTGGTCTCTTGAGCCGCTTGTTTTGACTGACAACCAACCAGAGCTAATGCTGCTAATAACGATAAAAATGGCGCTTGTTTCATTTACATACTCCACAATGAATAACTGCGAACTAGGGTAGCATCTAAAGAACAAAATGCATTGGTCTGATCGCGCCAACATCATTGCCCCAAGCTCAGCCCTGCAATAAACCATGGCAGCGCTGTAGCGGTGATTATTTTGGCCGTTGGACTTTCTCAATAACGCTGATACAGACAACACTGATCACCGCCGCTAAGCAGGTAGAGACTAAAACATCTTGCGACCAATGCATACCCAGTAACATTCGGCTCAGTCCCATTGCCGCGCCCCAGCACAGCAAAATAATATTCAAACCAAGCGCACCGGATAATAATAAATAATAGCTCGCGGTGAGTACTAATGTGGTGGCAAAAATAGTGTGGCCAGAGGGAAATGCATACCCCACTTCATTGATCCAATGTTGTTGGATCGTCGGCGATATTTGGAGCGGCGGTTGGGTGGTTAATTGGGCGCGATTATCAGGGTGCTGATACTGCTCTAAAGCCTGCGCAACTAACGCGCTTCTCTGGCTAGAATGTTGATTATAAAACGAATAAAGATCAACAGGAGAGCCCATTTGGCTAGCAAGAAACGTAATGTTAGGCCGCGCTTCCGCAAAATACGATTTCAACTGATGATTTAATCCAAGGCTACTGAGCAAGCTAAGGGCCATGGCCGCTGTCATTCTTAGCCAGTTAGGTTTAGGAATGCAAAAATAGCTCACCGCTAAAAAGATCACCACAGTCATCACCGCATAAGGCGCTGTGCCCGTTGAGGTTAACAAATAAGTTGCGGCAGCAAACCCACTGGTTAAGTCAAGCCAAGGGAATAGCGCTTGATGCTCAAGCAATAACACACTGGGCGTAGCCAATAAAATCAACCAGATAACCAGCCAAGCCACGTACTTCATTTTGTTCCAAACCACAGCTGCCCCTTATTATTTATCGCCTTAAGTTTGAGCTTACTAAAACAATCACTTTGGCAACAGTCGGTCAACTTTGCAGATCGCTCGGGCCATCCATGGTCGCTCGGAAAAAGGCATCCCTGCCTTTTAACGTCTGCTACATTGACCACTGTTGCCTCATTTCAACTTATTGATCATTCATCAAGCCTGTTCTTACATGTGACCTTCTTGAAAAGAATGTCTATTTCTTCTGCTTTGTCATTAGTCCCCATTGATCGATTTTCATCATTCTCAAACTTATGCAATTGAACCATTAGAACCATCAACTCATCATATAATTCAGTAGAAATTATATACTTTGAAGCGAGTATTATATTCTGAGCTTCAATATGTTCTGAAAATTTAAAAGACATCCATTCATGCTGAAACTCCTTATGTAGCCGGTGCAGAGCTAAGGCTAGCCGATTCCTATCTTTCAGAAATATATTTTTTTTGTTTTCTCGCATAGCCCTGTAAGCGTAATACGTAGCAAAGGCCGCCGCTAAAGCGGATACAACTGAGGTAAAAGACTGCACATAATCGATAATCATTTTTAAAGCTCTCTATTTGATAGGCCAAACGAAGTTTCTTAATTCAGAATAAAATATGGCATTCTTAAAAACAACATATCAACAGCACTATTCTTTTAATAACAAAAACTTAAAATCAATTTTGATACCTAGATGTAAAACTAATTATTTTCAGTATTTTTGATAGTTGAAGCATTATTCAATCGGCAGACATCAAAAGGCAGGGACGATTTTTGTTGAGCAACCAAGGGTGGCTAGCGCGATTTGCAGAGTGAACCATGCTTAATCTGGGGTTATCACCAAAACTAAACAGGGTTCACTAAACTCTAAAGGTAGGATTAACCCGCTACCGCCACCTCAGCAACTTGCTGCGCGGTGTAAATGTTTAACGCAGTTAACACTGCGCCCAACGAGGCGGTCATAATATCTTGATGCACAGCAACACCTAATACACGCGTGTCTTCCACCTTCACTAATAGATATGTAATCGCTTCTGCTTCCGCGCCCGAAGTCATGGCATGCTCAGCAAAATCAATCACGTCTATGGCTAGGCCCGTTTGTTGTTGCAAGCCATTAACAAAAGCATCTAGCGCGCCACGACCAATGCCTTCCACTTCTAATGCTGTTACCTCGCCTTGTCCTTGATATTCAAGCTTAGCTTTAACATGATCACTGTGCTTACGCTCAATGTGATAGTCACCTAACACATACGGCCCCGTGGTTGATAGATAAGTCGTTTTAAATAGATCGCTTATTTGATGCGCTGACACTTCTGCACCGGTTTGTTCGGCGGTTTTTTGCACCACGCTACTAAATTCAATTTGCGCCCAACGCGGTAATTGCACTCCTAATTCACGCTCTAAAATCCACGCTATGCCGCCTTTACCCGATTGACTATTAATACGGATCACTTCTTGGTAATCACGGCCTAAATCCGTTGGGTCAATTGGCAAGTAAGCTACATTCCAAATATCGTCAGGCTGGCGTAATGCTAAGCACTTTTTAATTGCATCTTGGTGGCTACCAGAAAACGCAGTAAACACTAACTCACCAGCATAAGGATGACGTGGATGCACTGGTAATTGAGTACAAGCTTTAACCACTTGCACCACTTCATCAATATTGGAGAAATCTAACTCAGGATCGATGCCTTGGCTGTAAAGGTTCATCGCCATTGTCACGACGTCCATATTGCCGGTACGCTCGCCGTTACCAAGCAAGGTACCTTCAATGCGATCGGCTCCAGCCATGACGCCTAATTCAGCGGCAGCAACACCACAACCACGGTCATTATGAGTGTGTAAACTAATGATGACGTTTTCACGCTGCGCGACATGATTAATAAACCATTCAATTTGATCGGCATACACATTCGGCGTCGACATCTCAACCGTCGCTGGTAAGTTCAAAATCACCTTTTCCCCACCACTTGGCTGCCAAGTCGCGACTACGGCATCACAAATCTCCACCGCAAAATCCAG
The DNA here is from genome assembly GCF_030547455.1 of Motilimonas sp. 1_MG-2023. Taxonomy (NCBI): domain Bacteria; kingdom Pseudomonadati; phylum Pseudomonadota; class Gammaproteobacteria; order Alteromonadales; genus Motilimonas; species Motilimonas sp. 1_MG-2023. The sequence goes on from NZ_JAUOPX010000015.1 coordinate 46,452, forward strand.
CTCTGTACCCGTGAAGCTTTCAGGCGAATATTGCAAGGTCCACTGGGTTTCAGGGTTTGCTTGTGCTAACGCTTTTACGCACTGTGTGCCTTTTACCGCAATATCGAGAATACCGGCACGATCAAGTTTAAATACTTGCTCACGCTGCACCGTCGAGGTGGAGTTATATAAATGTACAACAGCGCGTTTTGCCCCTTTTAATGCCTCAAAGCTACGTTCAATTAAAGCAGGGCGGGCTTGGGTCAGCACTTGAATGGTCACATCGTCAGGAATTTGGTCTTCTTCTATTAACCAGCGTACGAAGTCAAAGTCAGGCTGTGATGCAGCAGGAAAGCCCACTTCAATCTCTTTAAAGCCAACTTTAACTAACAAAGCCCATAACACTTTTTTTTGTTCTACCGACATAGGCTCAATCAGGGCTTGATTGCCGTCGCGCAAGTCCACACTACACCAGAGTGGAGCCTGACTAATCACTTGGTCTGGCCATTGTCTGTTAACCATTTTTATTGGTTGAAACGCTTTATATTTTTTGTGATTAAATGACGACATAAAAAACCCTTAGCATTGACTTATTTTGTGAAGAAGCACCAGTATAAATAGCCACACACGCAATGACTGCGCTATTTTTGATTCATTACCTTCAATAGTCGCAATAATTCACCCTTATAATTCACATAGTTGGTAAAAATAGCCACAATAACCGAAATAGATTAAATAATTCACCCTAAACCAGTTATGCTCTACCTAACAGAATTTCAACCTTAACCTAGACAGCGGCCGACTCGAGGTCTAAAACCTTAATTAACCCGCTTCGATCAGCAATCAAACAAGGCTTTAACATGGCAGATGATGACGACATTCTAATTTTTGAGGATGATGAACCTGCAGAGGAAACTTTACACGCTAAATCAGCAGAAGGTCGCTATTGGAAAGTGATGATTGTTGACGACGAACAGGACATTCACTCCGTGACGCGCATGGTCACCCATCAAATGGAGTTCATGGATTTACCCGTTAAAACCATCAGTGCTTATTCGGGTGCCGAAGCAAAGAAAATGATCAAAGAAAATCCAGACACGGCCTTAATGTTCCTTGATGTAGTCATGGAAACAGACCATGCTGGTTTAGATGTGGTTAAATATGTGCGCGATGAATTACAAAATACCCAAACCCGCATTATTCTTCGCACAGGCCAGCCGGGGCAAGCACCAGAGCTTAATGTTATTGTTGAATATGATATTAACGACTACAAAGAAAAAGCGGAGTTGACGTCACAAAAACTACGCACCACTATCTATGCCTCCCTCAGAAACTATCGCGATATACAGGCCATTGAGTTGACCAAACGTAGTCTTGAGTCGATGATAAAATACTCACATGAACTCTTACACGAACAAGCTATTCATGACTTTGCCACTCATGTATTAACGCAATTAACCACCTTACTGCATTTAGGCGATGACGCCCTGTATTATCGCATTGCGGAAAATACAGACGAACGAGAGGTGTTAGTGGGGATCGGAGAGTTTGCTGAATATTCAGATTTTAAAATCCATAAACTACCTGAATGTATCCAAGCAGAATTAAGCGAAGTACATCGCACTCAAAATAGCCTATATTATGGCGATCGTTATATCGCTTACTTCAGAACCGAGGAAGGCTCAGAACATATACTTTATTCGCGGGGCAAACCTCGCCATGAGTTTTCTGAGTACGACCAGCATTTAATTGAGGTGTATTGCCATCACGTGGCAACGGCTTTTAGTGTATTTAATCGCAGCGATCACAAAAAATAACCTCTTACTCAGTAAATATATGGGTTATCCCTGATAGTGAGGTAGCCCTATTCTTCATATAGTGTCAGCATATCATTATCACAGGATGCAATTATGGCTCACATTATTTTCTGCGCTGACTACGACAAAAAAACACAGCAAAAGCAAAGAGTAAGAAAGGAAATTGTACTGACACATCAAGACCCGAAGGGACATTGTTTCCACGCCAGCTGTGATATGCAAGAACAGGAAATTGTGTTCACTTCCCTCTGGGAAAATAACGCAACAACACAGATTGGACTGTAACAAATAGCTTGCGCAGCAATAAATAGCTTTCGCACTGGTCAACACACAGATAAAAAAGCTATATTTATTTTATATTTTCACTATTAAGAAATAATAAAAGCTTATGTTGCTGCGCTTTGCACTATCAATATTTTTTTTATTCTACTTTTCATTAAGTGCATACGCCCACGCCAAAATTGTAATTAAGGTTGGCGGTTATCCTTTCTCTCCTTATGTAACCAAAGCGCCTGATGGCACTTATTCCGGCTTAACGTTAGACGTACTTAAGCAGCTAAATAAAATACAAGATAAATACGACTTCACTTTTGTTTCAACGTCAAGCCTATATCGATATCAAGCCTTCAGCCGTAACCGTTTTGAGTTAATCTTATTTGAAAATAAAATGTGGGGCTGGCAACACGTCAACTTTTACACCATTCCGCTCCCACTCGATGACGGCGAAGTGTATATCACACAGAATAGACCCGATCGTAACCAAGATTTTTTCGAGGACCTAAAAAGTAAAAAGCTGGTTTTAGTCGATGGTTATCATTACAACATTACCCGTGATATCACCGATAAAGCTTTGCTCAAGAAAGAATTTGATGTTTCGTTCGTTAACAACAATCACGCCAGTATCGAGGCAGTATTAAGAGAGCGAGGCGAAGTTGCTCCTGTTACTTGGTCTTACTTGCAATTTTATTTAAAACAACACCCTGAAAGTAAAAAATTATTATTAAGTTCAAAGCGCTGGGATCAGCGCTACCAGCATCAAGCTTTGTTGAGTCATCGAGCACTTATTTCACAAGATGAATTGCTTGGATACTTTCAGCTACTTGAGAGCAGTGGCACTTTGGATAAGCTGGCTAAAGACTACAATTTATCGCGCAAAATACACTATAGGTCGATCCCTTTAAGGTAAGGGATACCAACTAAAGCGATATCCACTGGTTTCACTGCCTATTCTTGATTAGACTGCAGCCTTATTGAGTGGATCGCCATTCATACCATCAAGAAAGAGAATTGGCATGCGTCTAGATAAATACTTATGTGAAACCACCAAGCTGTCTCGGGCTGACGCCAAAAAAGCGATTCTACGCGGCCGAGTAAAAGTAGCGGATGCACTGATCACTAACCCAGCACAAAAAATAGATATCACACAAACCGTGTTATTTGATAGTTCCCCCCTAACATTAACCGGCCCTATCTACATTGCCCTACATAAGCCACAAGGCTATATCTGCTCGACCCAAGATGAAGTCCACCCTTGTGTGCTAAACCTCATAGAGCATGAGAAAAAAGATAAACTGCATCCAGCAGGTCGACTCGATGTGGATACCACAGGCTTAGTGCTACTCACCGATGATGGCCAATGGTCACACCGCGTTACCTCGCCAAAGAAAAGTTGTGCAAAAACTTATTTTGTGGCGCTAGCTGAACCTTTACGCGAAGACGCGGTTGAGCGCTGCCAAGAAGGCATAATGCTTAATAATGAAACCAAGCCAACGCTACCAGCCAAACTTGAGATGATTAGTCCAACGCAAGTAAAAATCACCTTGCAGGAAGGCAAATATCACCAAGTAAAACGCATGTTTGCGGCGTTAGATAACAAAGTGATTGGATTGCACCGCGCCACTATTGGCCACGTTGATTTAACAGATTTGGCGGAAGGAGAGTGGCGTTATTTAACCGCCCAAGAGGTGGCGCAATTTTAATTTAAAGACGCGCGAACACTTATTCTCGCGCGCATAAACAGACATTGACGGTTAAGAATCGCTGTCCACATACCCGGTAGCGGGGTTGGGACCATAGCTAAATTTCACTCGGGTTTGCTCGTAAAGCATGGTTTCCACTTTTGCCAGAAAGGCTTCAGCTGCGGCATGGGGCTTATGCTTAAACATAGCTTCTATCGCCATACGCATGCCCTGGGCCTCAGGCTCCGCCTTATATACCTCCCCGGTACGGATAAACTCAAGATACGCATTAATCTTACTTTGCAGCGTAAATAAGTGTACATCCTCTTCATCCCACTCAAGGGCATCTAAAATGGTCAGCACTAAGGTTTCGTTTTCCTTGTCGATGCTCATCAAGTCGACTTTTTCTAACTGCTCTACACTCATGTTAACTCTCTACTGCTTGTAAACTTTGCACGACTATTAATTCACACAGGAATATTATCTAGTTCACTGCCTAGATAATACGCTCATGTTATTTCTCTACCGCTTGTAAACTTTGCACGACTATTAATTCACACAGGAATATTATCTGGTTCACTGTCTAGATAATACGCTCATGTTATTTCTCTACTGCTTGTACACTTTGCACGATTATTAATTCACACAGGAATATTATCTAGTTCACTGTCTAGATAATACGCTCATGTTATTTCTCTACTGCTTGTACACTTTGCACGACTATTTATTCACACAGGAATATTATCTGGTTCACTGTCTAGATAATACGCTCATGTTATTTCTCTACCGCTTGTAAACTTTGCACGACTAATGCTGGAATATTATCTAGTTCACTATCTTGCCTAAAATGTTCAACCACTGCATCAGCCATTTTAATTAAACTTGCTTGCTGGTAACCATCTGACTTTACTTGCTGATACAGCTGCTCTAAAAAGCCTTCTGCGCCAAGGTGCCGCCATTGTGCTAAATGCACCAATTCTCGGCAATGCAGAGACCAATCATCAGCATACTCACGCAATATGTAGTAGCCGTGGGCATATGAAATTGAACGCAAATTTTTCGGCATAAACTGCTGCGCCAACATGCCTTTTAGCCCAGTTAAGTTTGGCAATGGCAAGGTGTCCACCACCATGAACGCGGTTTGCTGTAAATACGGCTCAGGAAAATAGCCCTTCAAGTAAGGCTTCAATACTGCGCAACCATGTAATTCGTCTTCATGCTCTCGCGCGAGAGTTTGCATCCAAGTTAAAATTTGCTCTGTCACGTTTACTACCTATTGGTTGTCATCGGCATCGACTTCTTCGTCCCAATCATCTTCAGCAATTAAACCTGAAGCTAATGCCGCTTCTTCGACTAGCGCAGCAAAACCCAAACTAAAATCAGGCATGAGGCCATACATCTCTTGGCTAAAAGTTTGTAAGTCGCCATGATCTTGAAATTCGGCAATGGCTTCTGCGTTGGCTTTACTGGCAAAAAAACTCAGCGTCATATAAGCCATCGAAAATGCTTCAAATAAATCTTCATCTTCCGGCAAAGCATCCATGAGATCTTGGGCATAAAAACCACTGCCTACCGCAAAGCCTAAGCACCATTCGTGTAACGGATGCCCAGCAAGAAAGTTAGCTTCACAGCCCGCCGAAAATTCTAATTGTTGCGGCAGCTTCATGCCCTCTTCATAAACTTGATTACCAATTTGATTGTGTAGCGTAATCAGAGCAAATAGCTTGTCTTCTGCTATATCTGCAGGTAATTCACCACCTAAAATCTGACTTAACCAAACATCGGTTTCTATTGGCTTGGGGGCGCAAACCAAAGCGAATAAAAACCCTTTTGTCGCCATCAACGAAAAAGTGTTATTAGGTGTTTCGGCGCTGTTTAACCAGGCTGATAGTAATATTTCGTCTTGCTGGCTGAGACTTGAAGCTAGTTCCACGTTATTCAATCCAAAAATAGTGCGGCGGCAATCAAATAGCCACCGAAAAATACATGATAATGGTTGGGCCTAGAGCGCCAACTTAGTCATAAATAGTAGGTATAGGCTGACGCTTGTGCTGAGTACGTTGGTAAATTGCAATCAACTTTGCCTCTATCTCAGCTGGCACCGTTTTACCTTCTAAAAAGTCATCAATTTGATCATAGGTCATACCAAGAGCCACTTCATCTTCAAGTTGTGGTTTTAGAGACTCCAAATCAGCGGTCGGCGCTTTATTTACTAGCAATTCTGGCGCGCCCAAGGCGCTCGCCACTGATCGCACTTGGCGTTTATTTAAACCAAATAAAGGGGCTAAATCACAAGCGCCATCACCAAACTTGGTATAAAAACCAGTAATGTTTTCAGCGCTATGATCGGTTCCAACCACTAGCCCGCGGGTCAAACCGGCCACTTCATATTGCGCCACCATGCGTTGACGCGCTTTCACATTACCTTTTACGAAATCAACGGCCCCTTCTTCCGGCAAGTTCAAACCCGACGTCAGCAAGCCCGCGACACTGGCGGCATGTAAACCTTCAACGGCATCTTTAATATTAACCGTGACACGCTGACTTGGTTGAATGAAATCTAAAGCTAATTGCGCTTCATCTTCATCTTGCTGCACACCATAAGGTAAGCGCATGGCGATAAATTGGTAATCGGAACCGTCTTGCTGCTGATTTAAACCTTCAATAGCGAGCTGGCACAAACGGCCTGCAGTGCTGGAGTCAACACCGCCACTAATACCAAGCACTAAGCTTTTACAACCAGACTGAGTTAGGCGTGACTGGATAAATGCAATGCGTCGATCAATTTCAAACTCAACATCGATTTCAGCCTGAACCTTCATTTCAGCCAATATTTGCGCCTTCATACTTGTATCCTTTATTGCAGCTAACGATAAATAGGCAACAAATTTAGCATTATCGAGCCACTGGGCAAAGCTTGGCATGAGCAACTCAGGCCTAAAGAGGCCAATTATTGTGCTAAACGCATAAAACATAGCAAGTTTATCGCTGTAATCTCTTTACCAAATGGATAAAAGTAACTAAATTTCATATAAGTACCTGTGCAATACTTAAGATATCTATTTAACCAAGGGCGAAAAAATGATTGGCACTATCGAAGTATGTTGTTTTCGACTTCAGCAAGGACAGCTACAAGTTTTGCTGTCTAAGCGTAAAAGTGAGCCTTACCTTAATCAATTTGGCTTAATCGGAGGGGGGATCCAACCAGCAGAAGATACAGATATTCGCGACACGGCCACCCGCATTTTGCAACAACGAGCCCACATAGAAAGTGCCTATCTAGAGCAAGTAAACACCTTAGCCAATAATCACCGCGATCCAAGAGACTGGTCAATTTGCTGCTTATTCTTGGCTATTATTACCCCCGAGCAAAAAGTATTTACCCACTGTAAGTGGATCAATGTGTTTGACTTAATTAACTCAAAAGTTAATTTGGCATTTGACCATTTATCCTTAATCCAACAGGCGCTATTGCGTTTAATAAGCAAATCTCAATACACCAGCCTGCCCGTGCATTTTTTTCAAGATCAATTTACCTTGCCTGAACTTCAGGACGCTTTTGAAACTATATTACGCAGCAAATTACCTAAAGCAGCTTTTCGGCGCCGCATGAATCGCCCTGATATTTTGGTCGAAACAGGAGAAAAAGACCGAAGCCAAAACCGTCCGGCACTGCTTTATCGCGGTGCAGAGCAGCATTTGTTGGTTCACTTTGATCAGTTAATGAAGGGTCACAGCACAATTCATACCGAAGTAGAAACATCGATTTAGTTCAAAAGTTAGCCGATTACTATGTCGTAAATTAATAAATAATTAAACCAGATAAGTTTTTGCCTATATTATTCAGAATAGACACTTTGGCTATGCGAGTGAAAAATTGGATTTATCGGTCACACAAGTTAATGAGATACAAGAACGGCTCGAACAGTGCCAACAATCAAGCGAGTTGATTGCCTTGACGCTCGAGTTGTTCCTGTCGATAAGTAAAGCGATTGAAATTAGATTAATTGATTTAGTTCCAGAGCCCCACCAATTGGCATTAAAAATGGTAGGCCAACCGTGTGTGTTTGACCAAACAGACACTGAAACACTGCCTCACCAGCAACTTACAAATGCAATGGCAAGAGACCAAGCAGGTTGGCACTACCAATTTATACCACTTAATAACTGGCACATATTAGCTTGGCCGAAAGCCATTAGCCCTGACTTATGTATTGTGTTTGCTAGCCAACACTTTTCACTTTCTTGGCTGACACAGCGGCCACAGTTTGCAAGTCTACTTAGACAAATGGGTTATCAATATCAACTACAAAAAACCCAGCAGCTGTTAAAGAAAAAAGTACAAGCTAAGCAAGCGTTTGCTGAACAAGCAGAAGAACAAAAAATCCAAGAAGCGCAATTTATAGAATCCTTAATGCTATTGCAAAATATCAATTTAAAGTTGAGTAATGCAAGTTCTCTTGATCAGTTACATAAACAAGCCGTTGAAAGTTTGCGCTCACCCCTCGGCTTTGACCGTTCAGCGTTATTTTTAATGAACCCCTTAACAGCAACCTTTAACCCAACCTATGGTACCGATGCTCATGGCAACACGACAGATGAGCATACCCATGTATATGATGTACATAAAATGTCTCCCGTATTTATGCAAACTTGCTTAGAGACCAAAGACTACTTTGTCGTGTTAGAAGACGTGCCTCTTTTTACCGACAGTTACATTGCTGGCCACGGCTGGAATGCCATGTTGATCCTGCGTGATGGTGAAGCATTTCTCGGCTGGATAGCGTTAGATAACCTCATAAATAACAAACCTATAACGCGGCACGATAAAGAAATCCTGCGCTCGTTTTCCCACATGTTCAGCCAAATTTTGGTTCGAAAACGTGCTGAAGAAAGTTTAAAAATGCTCTACAACAGTTTCGAACAGTTGTCTCATGCCGATACCGTACTGGATGTATGTCGCGCCGCAGTATTGCTTGCCAAAAAAGAACTCATGCTGGATCGAGTGGCTATCTTTTTGAGTGATGATAATGGTAAGACGATTCGTGGTACTTATGGAACGGATATCAACGGCCAGCTAGTCGATGAAACCTGGTATCACACCTTAGTTCCAAAAAGCACCTTAATTCAAGACGCCATCGCTAATGAAAATGTCCTTGTGGTTGAGGAGCCAGCGACCCTCTATCACAATAATGAGCCAGTAGGGACAGGTTGGAATGCCATTTTACAATTGCGCAGCGATAATAAAGTCATCGGCTTTATCTTTGCTGATAATTTGGTTCACGGCCATACTCTGAACCTACATACCCAGCAACTCATAAGGATCTTCGGCGCGAACCTTTCTGAAATGATTGCCCGCAAACAAGCAGAAGAAGACTTAATAAAATTAAACAAACAATTAGAAGACAAGGTTCAACTGCGTACATTAGAGCTTGAGCTAGCCAATCAAAACCTAGCTCAAACCAACCTAAAACTAGAGCAGCTAATTCAAACCGATTCATTAACGGGGGTCGCAAATCGACGTTCACTGGACTTATGCCTGAATCGCGCTTGGCATCAAGCCTGCCGCCACCAACTACCGCTCATCGTCACCATGTTAGATATTGATAACTTCAAGCCTTATAACGATCACTATGGACACTTGCAAGGAGATGAAGCCCTTAAGAGCGTGGCTCACTTACTCGCCACACACTTTCGCCGCGCAGATGACACCATTGCTCGTTATGGTGGTGAAGAATTTGCGGTGGTCATGTTAGGTGTTAACTTAACGGAGGCAGCAGCGCGAATAAACCAAGCCATTCAGTCGCTGGCAAGCAAAAAACTGTCCCACCAAGCCAGCCCATTAGGCTTTATTAGCTTATCAGCGGGCATAGCTCAGCTGGATAATGCGCAACCACAAAGCGAAAAAACATTGCTAAACCAAGCCGATGTCGCACTTTACCAAGCCAAGAAAAACGGCAAAAACCAATTAGCCATTTTTACCCTTGATACGCTCCCTTAAATTAAAGAAATGCCAGTGAATCAAAAAAAGCTTCAGCGGTTTTTTCATCACCCAAGCCACCTTGATGCATCGTCATTAATAACAGCATATGAGCCTGATAAACAAACATACGCTGCTCCATTATCATTTCTTTGCCTTTGTTATTAAGATTAAATACAACTCGATAGCCTCGTTGGCCAGCCTGCTCAACGAAGCCACGTTCAATTAAACTCACCGAATCATTCGCTAGTCGCTTATCCATTTTACTGATCAACTCATAGAAATCTTCTTGGTCTAACTCTTCAATAGACTGCTGTGTCATGTCTTCTACCACTGTATCTAACACTAACCCAGTCAGAACCACCTTGTCTTTCGCCCCAGAGCTGGCAAGCTCAAAGGTCATTTCTTCAGTGACTTTTGATTCAACATTTACATCGGGTCGAGTCGCAATCGAAACAGGGATGGTTTTAAAATAATAAGTTTGCAGTGGCTCCGCCGTTAGAAATTGGCGATATGCCAGTACCGCCACCACGATCAATATGAGGAGTCCAATCAGTTTTTTCATTGTTTGTCCTAGGGTAAATTCAGGTTAAGCATCAAGCCATTGAATTATCAACTTTATCTTTTTTTGAGTAAACAAAAATAAACTAAAGCGTGAACATAAACCCTAATACTTTTGAATTAATATTTTTTGAACAATAGAAACACTTTCTTATTCAAATATCTGCCGCAGGAAACACCAAGAGGCCATCAGAGAGGGTTGCTCGACACTTGCTAATTAAGGTGCGACAAAGTAGTCGCTTGGCGCTCACAAATAAAAGTTTTTAACCCCAAAAAAAGAATGACAGTGTTTAACTAAACTGTAATGCGAATGTATTAAATATTAGTGTTTAATTAGGGGGCAAGGAACAATGCAAATGTCATTATCGCAAGCATTAGCCAGAATGAGTGAAATCCATGGCTATAAACAAGTCATGCTTTACCATCAACATCAAGTTCGTAGCTTTAGCATCAGCGACGAAGTAAGCCTAACTGCATTAAAACAAGAGTTACAAACATTACGCAGTTTTGAGCTGTATATTTCTCACCGTGAAGGTGATGAAGTGATAGTAAGCGGCTTGAAGTTTGCGCAGAACCAATTTTTTGATGTCGCACCAATTGAACTAGCGAATAAGCTTAATCACGCTGGCTTATTGACTAAAGACATGAGTTACCGTCGCTTGGTCGCGTCATTAAATTGAAAAATACCTTTCCAGACGCGCTTAAACCGACCAAACAAATCTTATTAACTAAAGGCATGAGCTAGCGCCATTGTTCAATCTCAGTTCGTCCCTGTTTAGACAATTGATATATTCCTTTCGAGACGCGCTCAAACCAACCATATAAGTTATTCGCTAACATAGTTCCGGCCTTTGGCTCATTAATATCTTGCGCCACATTCGCGGCCTTAGTCGCACCATGACTTTCTAAATAAAGCGCCAGCCGTATCATTCGCTGTCGGTAAACGGTCATTTTCTTACTGCTATTATTAGCTCCCCCTTGCTCAGGATCGCCCTGACGCTGATGAAACTCATTTAAAGCCATCTTAACTTTGCCATGGTTTTTACGTGGCTGATAATCACCCGGTGAAACCACTGTTTCAACATAGGTTTGTTCGCCAACAAACGCCACCACAATTAAGCCAAGACCTAAGCGCCGTAATAGCTTAACAATGCTTTTTTGCTGTTTTTTAATGGGGGCGCAATCCGCGGGCACCGCAATATAAACGTAATCAGTTAATGCTAAACGCTCTACGGCCTGCAGCACTAAGGTCAAGTTTAGGGTGGTTTTAAGCTCAACCACCAGCACCTGTTCATCACGCACAGCCATAACATCACACTGCTTTATCTCACCTTTCACAATAAAGCCTTGCTGCTCTAACATGTTTTTAATGGGTAGATATAAATCGGTTTCTAATCGTTTTATTGTCATAACTCACACAGTAAAGTAATGTTTTAAGTCAACCGCTGTGGCATCTTACCGCAAAAGGAAAATTACTATTATGGATTCAGTCACGCAAATTGCGCTCGGCGCATCAGTTGCCGCTGCAATAGGGTTTAAACCCTTTGGCAAAAAAGTATTACTAACGGGCGCACTATTGGGTACGCTGCCCGATATGGACGTGCTGGTTAACTATGGCGATGATATTGCCAATTACACTAGCCATCGCGGTTTTAGTCATTCCTTATTTGTCCTAACAGCTCTATCAGGCGTATTTTTTTTACTGGCTAGGCAATATTGGCAAAGTGTAAAAGAACACCCATGGGCGGGTTTTTTGGTTATTTGGCTTGTGTTAATCACCCACCCACTACTCGACTCGTTTACCACCTATGGCACGCAAATTTGGTGGCCACTCACCTCTCCGCCAGTTTCTTGGTCCAGCGTGTTTATTATCGACCCGCTTTACACCTTGCCGTTACTCGTCGCCATTATTGGCCTAGCCATAAGTAAACGTCCTCCACGCTGGCAAAAAATTAACATTTACGCATTAACTTTTAGCTGCTTGTATCTGGCTGCAGGACAATTTTCTAAATGGCAGGTACAGCAACAGCTTAGTGCTGATGAAGCCGCGGGCCAGCAAATTTTTGTAGCACCAACCCCCTTTAATATTTTGGCTTGGCGCGTTTTGCGTTATCAACAAGACAGTTACGCCGAAGGCTTTACCTATGTGTTTAACTCACACCCAATACATTGGCAACACTACCGCACAGGTCGTCAATATTTGAACCAATATCAATCTGCCGAGCTGGAGCGGCTAGAATGGTTTAGCCAAGGTTTGCTCATGTTTTCACCACTCAATGACCAATTGCAAGTGACAGACCTGCGCCTTGGTATGGGCGGGTATTACCCATTCAGCTTTGCCATTGCGCAAAGTGAATCAAACAGCAACCTATGGCAAACCATGGCGCCAATCCAGTTGCCCCCACCTACAGCTGATTTTTCACAATTAGTTGAACGCTATAAAAATATCGCCAAAGCCAATCCCAGTAATGATTCAAAATAATCACCTGGTTAGAATATTGCTCGATAACCCCTTCATCCTTGATGGCTTGTCATAGCATTGCCATCAAAGATGGAAAGGCATTAGCCAATACTCACGACTGAATTGGCTGTTCTTCCTTGATCAAAGCCGATGAAAGGGGCAGCTCGGTAGTATATTTGAGCTGCTCCATGGCAAAACTAGACGTCACCTCCGTTAACCCCGATACTCGGTTTACGAGTTTTTTGTAGAAAGCATCGAAGCTACGCATATCTTTTACCACCACTTTGAGCATGTAATCGTACTCACCCGCCATCCGGTAGCATTCCATTACCTCATTCAAGTCCTTTATTTGCAATAAAAATGCCTCCGACCAAGCGACGCTGTGTTGCTGCGTTTTAACTTGTACCATGGCAGTCAAATCTAAGTTAAGTTGCAGAGGATCGAGTAACGCAACTTTATGACGAATAACACCTTCATCTTGCAGTCTTTTAATTCGCTTCCAGCAAGGCGTTGTGGTTAAGTTAACTTGCTCAGCGATATCACTGACCGACAAACTGACATCTCGTTGCAACAACGCTAATATCTTCAAATCGACCCTATCTAGCATAAATTTCTTACCTTGGATAAATTACGGAAAAATTTTCTAAATAATAGGTGTTAATAAGATTTTTAGCACATTTTTTCTCCCTAATATTCTCTATCATTGAGATCTTATCTATTTAGGACACAGCCCATGCAGCAATCGACTTGGCTCCAACAAGCTATACAAATAATCGAAGCGGATATACAACGCTCAGCCGATACTCACTTAATCAAGCTCGATATGCCGCAATTCTCAGGAATAGATATCTACCTTAAAGATGAAAGCACGCATCCTACGGGCAGCTTAAAACACCGATTAGCACGATCGTTATTTTTATATGGCCTGTGTAACGGCTGGATCAAACAAAACACCCCTATCATTGAAGCCTCAAGTGGTAGCACGGCTATTTCAGAAGCGTATTTTGCTCGCCTACTCGGATTACCTTTTATTGCCGTAATGGCCAAAAGCACCGCGAAAAAGAAAATAGAAGAAATTGAGTTTTTCGGTGGTCAAGCGCACTTGGTCGATTCAACAGAGAAAATCTATAGCACAGCACAACAATTAGCTGATCAGCTTAATGGCCATTATATGGATCAGTTTACTTATGCCGAGCGCGCAACAGATTGGCGCGGCAATAACAACATTGCCGATTCTATTTTTCAACAAATGCAGTTGGAGCCACACCCGCAACCAAGCCATATTGTAATGAGCGCGGGCACTGGCGGGACCAGTGCAACCATAGGCCGTTACATTCGTTATCAGCAACTTGCCACCCAATTAACTGTGGTGGATCCCGAACATTCGGTGTTTCATTCTTATTATCAAACGGGTAGGAAAGATCTCACTAACCACCTCAGCAGCCGTATCGAAGGCATTGGTCGACCAAGGGTTGAGCCATCCTTTATTCCCAGTGTAATAGACAATATGATGACCGTGCCCGATGCTGCTAGTGTTGCTTGCATGCTTTGGTTACAACAGAAATTGAATCGTAAAGTGGGCCCTAGCACTGGCACGAACCTTTTTGGTGTGCTTAAACTGGCGCAACAAATGCAATCACAACAAGAAAGCGGCTCAATAGTGACGCTAATATGTGATTCCGGTGAGCGATATTTAGACTGCTACTACGATGAAAAGTGGGTTGAGCGGCATATTGGCTCACTACAGCAGCACCAAGCTTGGCTAGCCCAATGGCATTAACACTGCTACTAGTTAACCTCAGTTTTGCTTAAGCCTATTACGAATGGATACAGTATATTTTTACTGAAAAATTTCGTTTTCAGAGATGAAAACGCAAAGCCTGTAGGGACATATTCACCGTGTTTTTGCAGGGGAAATAGACTATTTTGCTTATCCAGAACTCGGGTTAGTTTAAGTAAGCCGAATTTTGGATAAGCAAAACTAAGGTTTAACAAATAACCTCAGTTTTGCTTGAGCCTGTTGCTTGCCCATAGAAGACGCTTGACTGATAACTTTAAAAGCTTATAAATCAATACAATGACTCATTTAAGCTTTATAAACTGCCTTATAACTGTCGGTTAATAAACCTGAATAAAGATTCTCTAATACTTGGCGCTTCGCTTCTTGCGATAGCGACTCTGATAATGGTGACAGCCGGTTTGCTTGAATGTGTGCCAAACCTTGAATCATCGACCAAGCAGAGAGGGATAAAACAGGTTCATATTTTGCGACAAACACACCTTTTTCAATGCCTTCTTTGATAGTTTGCTGTAACAAAGCAAAGTTTGCATGTGCAATTTCCGCAAAGTTTTGATCCAACCATTTGTCTTTATCTTCATAACTAAACATATAGTTAAATAAGCCGGGATGGCTTTCGGCAAAGTCCAAATACATCATACCCATGTCGATCAAACGTTCGGCTGGCGTTAATTGATAATCTGCACTGGAAATAAAGCGTGCTAATAACCGATTGGCTTGTTTGGCTAATTCAAAATTTAAGCCGACATCATCAACAAAAGTATCTATGACACTTGCATAACTATGTTCAGTATGTGCGACCACCGACTCAACATCCGTTAATTTTAATTCTCCTGCATCTAGCGCAGCGATCACATCAGAAATAATGGTTACTTTTAACACTTCACTCACGGGTTATCCTCCTTGATAACAGATAAAGTCAGCGACTAGTCTATAACTATTTACTTATTATGTATTTGATGAAACCAAAGTTTAATGAAAATACAGTGAAAAGATGACGCTTGCTAGGGTCATTGGCTAGCTGATGAATAGCGAAACGCTCTTTTCTTATACTCTTCTAACTTAGCGGGATGAATACGCTTGTCAACAAGCTTAAAATCACCAGAAAAGACTTGCGGGATAAGTTTTGCTCGACCTTGAAGATCTAACTTGATGGCTTCTGCCATTGCCACCCCATTATCATCATTCATGCGCATCACGGTCACATCTAGCTCACCAGACAAAATAGCATCTAACTCTTTGTCACCTCCCCCCCAACCATTAACGGCAATTTTATGGCCTTCAAATTGCGAGTCTCTCGCTAATGCTGCGGTAATTCCAAACGCAATATCTGTTGAGCAAGCATAAACAAAATCAACTTGCGGATGCTTCTTAAGCATGTCTCGAGTCGCCACAGCCGCGCCGTGTTTGGATGCATCCGAATAATGAGAATCAACCAATTGCGCACCAGCGGCTTCTTGCATGCGAATAAAACTATCACCACGCATTTCACTCACATAACCAGGGCTACGATAAACCAAGCCATACTTTGCCTTGGGGTAATGTTGAGTAAAGTAGCCATGCAACAGTTTAGTGCCTTCAACATGGTCAAACCCCACGTACATAAAAGGGGGGTTGGCTTGCCACGCCTTATAGGGGGTCGTTATATTTTGCAAAATGAGTTTCATTTTCTTTTGCTCAAGAACATGAGCAATCAAGTTAGCATGTTCTGATACGTCCAGAGTGAAAATCAAATAATCTGGTTGATAGCGCTCGGCTTTTTCAATCAAGCGCTGTTGCTGCTCAACTGCAACCGTTGGCCGAGTGTAATGGTTATAAATTTGATAGTGAATATTTAGCTCATCTAAGCGCGCGGTAAAAGAAGCAATGCTGCGGCGCCAATAGTCGGATACTTGGTGCCCAGGGTAAACCACAAAAATACGAATTTCTTTATCTTGCTCTACCGTCAACGGCTGGCTCTCTCCCTGCACTAATTGCTCAAAGTTACGGGAAAGCTCTACTTGCTGAGGGAAAGCCTGATAAAATTCATCAAGCGGCCAGTATTCAGACGATGAATTGCTTTGAGCAAACCCGATTGAAGCAGTAAATAAGCATCCCGCAAGTAGCGAAAAAATGAGCTTCATTGGCAAACAATCCTTATCTCATCAAGCCATATATCAACGGCGTAGAGTATAAGATAAATTAACCATAATTGCTTACCTAAGGCAGCCACTTTAAGCTAAACCGTTAATACACAAAATAGGCTGTCGCTAACGCCGACAGCCTACTTGATTAAGTGTCATTGTAGTGGCTGAATTCTATTCAAAGTCTAAATGCTACTTTCTTGCCCAACAATCCCAACCATCAATCGCTGAGACAATCTTAGCAAATGTTGTTCAGCTCTTAACCCTGATCTGCAAGCTACTTTGCCACTAAAATCACTTGTCCAAGATGCGGTTTAACATTGACCAAGTATTGAGTTGCAGACACAGCTGTCACGCTAGGCTGCGCTTCGTCTGCTGGCGCAACAAGGTAGCTAGCGGACACCCCAAGCACATCTTGGTCAGTATTAATCACTAAAGTCAGCTCAGTCTCATCAGCAAGATACTTTTGACATTGTGCATCAGACAAATCAAAACTAACCACTAGGTTACCATTATACTGAGTGTCTGCTTGAGTGGTACAGCTGCGGCGCGACATACCATAACGAATAATATCACTGGCGCCAGCTACCCAAAGCTTACCGTCATCCACCAAAGATTTAACGTAATCTAAGTGACCTTGATAACGGGCTAGCGGCACCATTTCCCATGACGTATCTTCTACGCCGTGAAACGTGCGCAGTGCCCAACCCCCTTTGGCAATCGCGTCATCTACATAAGCACGTAAAATGTCATCACTGCCCTCATACACCGACCAAATGCCAGAATTAGTGAAGAGATCGTTTTTAATAAAGTATGGGTCAAAGGTGTTCGCATCATTCACGCCACGAGCTTGCCAATAGTTTACCGAACGCATACCGATTAAGTTTGGCTCCGCTTTTAACGCGGCAATAGAAGCTGGCGTCGCTTGATCTTCAGGGAAAGCATAAAACTCGACAGCAGCGGGTGCGTATTGCTCAATTTTTTTCTGAGCTTGGCTGATCTCAACTTCATCAGACCAAGTGTCACCTACAGGGCTCACATGCATCCAAGAATGGTTAAATATTTCATGGCCGGCTGCGGCAAACTTCTCTACCGCTTGCCAATGATAGTCGGCGCAATTTCCCGCGATGACACCTACAGAGCCCTGCAAGCCACGCGCTTCTAGCTCAGGAACACCGTTATGAATAATGCCATCCGTAATATAGCCACAAAGATCATCGTGTTGAATGGTATAAGCAGCTTGAGCATTGTCTTTCCAAGTGGCCACTTGCGCTGACAGGGCAGCCCCTTGCTCTGTTACAAACGCCCACACTTTCGCTGGTGGTTGCTCATTTTTAGTCCACCACTGTGCTTGGTAAATCTTTTTACCAACTAAAATAAAGCTACCTGCCGGATAAGGGGTTTCCGCTTGCCAAGCAAGCAGCTCGGGCTCTTCAGCAATCACTTGATGAGTTGCGCTGTCGCTGCAGCCATTAACATTGCATAGGGACACTTTTAGTAGGTTTTCACCCGGTAAAAATTGCGTTTGGCATGACGCAGACTGCTTGCTGTTGCCTTGTACAACCAGCTCGCCCGAACAAATTTCCTCGCCATTGTTAAGCAAGCGCCATTGCTGGGAATTTTCACCCCACCACATATTCCAACTCACGGTATGTGTCTCATACACGCTGGTTTTAGTAGGTAATACATCGAGTTGTGCTGGGCTTGGCGCAGCCACTGCTGTGCCACATAAAATCGTCATTAGTCCTGCAAGATAAGTTAATTTAGCCATAGTTCCTCCGTGTGAATGGCGTTAAAGCCCTTTCATCATGCCGTAAAAATCCCACCAAACTAGGCCTTCACCTTCCGAGCTTCACCAATGACCAAGAAGAAACAACAAAAAAGTTAACAATCAAACGCTTACATGCAATCGAACATAGCTTTTATTACACCAAATACGCAGTTGCTAGGTTATCGGTTTAAAACATCCCTGCGTACTATTTACTAGAGCAGCTTTATCTGCCAAATATAATTAAAACATTCACCAAAAACACTCAAAAAACAAAATTTAAACAATAATAACAACAACTTAATATCAATCAAGTGAGTCTGTAAACATCACCAAATTACGCACTTTTATTCCACCAATGAGGAAATAGCTCTTGGATCCATTGCAAATAGCTTTTAGAAACGGGCACCACCTCACCGCAGTCTAAACGTAATTGCCACTTACCTTTTTGCAGTTTTTCTAAGCAGACAACTCGATTAGGATTAACCAGCCAAGAACGATGTACTTGTAGCAGAGTTTGATTGTCAAAATATAATTTAATACCTGTCAATCTTAATAAAATATAACTCGGCTCGGCTTGGCCATCCAAATACAAACCACTGTAGCCACGCTCGGCCTTGATATACCTTAATTTGTCTTTGCTTTGCGCAATTGCGTGTAACTCACCTAACAATTGTGGCTGGCGACATAGCTGCATTAAATACTGTCGACATTGACCTAATTGATCTGTTAATTGGCGATAATGCCCTTCGTGATTGTGTTCAGGACTCACTTGCAGCTGCAGCACACAGGCGTCCAAATCATCGAGTAGCAACTGAATAGACTGGCTATCTTCACCATGCTGCGGATCATCGCTGGCCGCAAGTTGCCGTTCGCCCTGATATACACTGGCCGACTTCACCCCCGGTTGACGGGAAAACCAACTGACCAACTCTTGATGCAAAGCCTCAACACTGCGGCTCTGCTGCCACACAGGTAAAATATCTCGAGCAGGCTCAGCACTAGGCGCAATAGCTAACGCTTGTTGCTGCCACGACTGCAGCTTTTGCACCATTTGTTGCATAGGCTCAGGGACATCTTGATAGCTGTACGCTCCCTGTTCGAGTAAAGACACTAAATCAGGCAAGCTAATCGGTACTTCTTGTTTAGCTGGCTTAAATTTACGATAAGCCATTAGTAGAGAAAGCAATATGGCCAGAGCAATGAAGCCAGCTATTAGCCATTGTCGGCTGTCAATCCAAAGGCTTTGCCAAGGTGCATCAAACTGATGGATCTGCCGCAACACGCTATCCGAACCAGAGGCATCACCGGACAAGGTCCATAACGCAGTGCCTGCCAGCCTTTGTTGCTGAGCAAAATTCAACTTGGCATCAATTCCTTTCGGGCTATCATAAGATAGCCAAATCTGTTGTTCTGGGTGATACAACCAAGCCGTCTTTGCTTGTTCATCAAAACCTTGCTGCCATGAAGGATCTTTAGCAAAACGCTGAATATCTTGCTGCGCAAAGACACCACTAGCACCAGTCTGTTCATTATCCCAAGTACCTAATGGTACGCCTTTGGTTGACTGACCGACTCCCGGTATAGCCACTCCTTGCCAACTAGTACCTTGACTTGCAAGCATTAGAACTAATTTGTCACTTTGCCCACCTAATGCATTAAAACGAGTAATCGCAGCGGCTACACTTACCTCTCCAGCTGGCGCATTTAATGGCACATAATGACCGGTTTTGTCATTCCAGCTGCCATGAAAATCAATACTTAATAAGCTAATAAAGTCGACATACTGTTGCATTTCCGGCAGCGGCCAATGCTCCATCATTTGATCATCGGCACTCAAGGTCACACTCAAGCCATATTCTTGACCCGTTTCTCTTGTTAACCGCTGTAGCGCAGCACGCGTGGCCTTAATTAACGTAAAGTATTGTTCGCGCTGCTCCCAATAGGCTGGCTGACCACGATACGCCATCACCGGCGTGCGCCAGTCTAGCTCAATGCCATTAAAGCCATGTTCGCGCACAAAATTTGCAGCACTGCGAGCAAAGGTGTCAGGATCACGCGCAGCATTGGCAAAATACTTGGAATAACTCCACCCACCAATGGCGATGAAGGTTTTGATATGAGGATAAGCTTGTTGCATTTGCCGCAACTGGTTATAACTGCCGCGCTTGCCACCTAACGGGGAATCGTTTTCATATATACGATCAACATCAGCGTATTTATCCCCTAATGCTACCTCACCTTGCTCAGTGATATTGGCGTATGCATAAATCACATGAGTTAAGCGTTCGACAGGAATATCAGCAACGTGATAAGACTGGCTATAAGTAGCCCAAAATGGAAAATAACCGGCTCGGATCGGCTCAGCGAAAGCCGAATATGATCCACATAAACACAGCCAAACTAAGCTGGTAAAAAACAATTTCATAGCTGCAATCCTTTGCTGCAATAAAAACATGATAACTGGGTAAACCCTTTACCCACTGCATACCGAGCCAAGCAACCTAGCCAACCCAATGTCAGACTCGACAATATACCCTGAACCGAACAACAAAAGGACAGCAAAGCTCACAAAGTCCTAGTGAGTCGGCATTAGTCAAAAATAATTGCCACAAAACTTAACCAGTGATGTGATTTCGAGCGATAACCTCAAAAATATATTTCCACGAGATACAAAGAGCAGAATTACGATGAAAAACCGCTTTATCGACGTAAATATTTATTGCTAAAAAGAACGGAAATGTACTAATTTTGCTTACAGATAACGAGACCCCTAGATCAGCACATTTGGATAAGATCTAGGCCATATATTTTTGCCTATTTTCATTTTTTACCGGGATTTAAAACATGATTGAACAATTTTTGGGTGACTGGCAGTTACTACCCGAACGAGCCGACATTGAGTTTGGCAGCCCCCCAGTTAGTGGGCACTGTTTAATAAGTGAAGAAGACGATACCTTGGTTATTTCATTTTTTAGCAAAAATGAACGTGACGTAGAAAAAAAGCACCATTATGAACAGATACCCGATGGTAAATTCCGCCCTTATACTGGTAAAGGGTCAGGTGACGAGGATTGTTTGGAGCTAAAAAAACCTCATTTATTAGAGGCAATTATCCTAAAAGACTCAGACGTATTTTTTAGTAAAACCTTAGAGATCAAACCCGATGGCTGCTTAAAACTAGTAATGACTAGCGCCTTACCTAGCCACGAACTAGTATCCAATACCTACTACTTTGAAAAATAAATACGTTTAAATTTAAACCGATGTTTTCTATATCAAATCGGTGGGGCTAGCGTAGAGTTAGCCCACTTTTACCGCAGCATGCTCTCTATCACTCATAGGGGCCACAAAATTAGCAACACTTGCCGCCATATCCGTTCCCTTCATATCACCTATATGTCCATAAACACCATAAGCCACTTTCAGAAATTCTAAGCGGTTGCTAGAATCGCGTTTTTTGGAGGCATTTAGCAATGAACAAGAGTTTAGTGACCAACCTATTAGCTTTAGTAGCCCTTGCTGCAGGCTATTGGCTAGACCAACCCGTACTATTATTTGCTGGCTTATTTGCTTTCTCTGGCGCCATTACCAACTGGCTTGCCATTCACATGCTCTTTGAGAAAGTACCAGGCTTATATGGCTCAGGCGTGATCCCCGCGCGCTTTGAAGATTTTAAATTAGGCATTAAAAGCCTAATGATGGAGCAGTTTTTTACCACAGAAAATATCGACCGATTTCTCAGCCAAGAAATGAACAGTGCGGCCTCAATAGACTTAAAGCCCGTGATTGATGAAATCGACTTAGAGCCGAGTTTTAATGGCTTAGTTGAAGTGATTTTGAACTCACAATTTGGTGCGATGTTAGCCATGATGGGCGGCCAAGAAGCACTAGAGCCACTTAAACAACCATTTATTGAAAAGATGAAACAGTCAATGTTGGACATTAGCCAACAAGACGAGTTTAAGCAAAACTTAAAATCCCAACTTGAACAGCCCGACATGCTCAATGATATTCGCGCCAATGTCGACAGCATTATTGACCAACGTTTGAGCGAGCTCACGCCGCGATTAGTCAAAGAGATTATTCAGAAGATGATCCGTGAACATTTGGGCTGGTTAGTCGTATGGGGCGGTGTCTTCGGCGGGGTGATAGGTGTCATTTCAGCACTGATCAGCTTAAACTAAATAACCCGAGTTCTGGATAAGAAAAATATATTCTATCCGCTTGTCGTTGCCCTAAGCAAAACTGAGGTTAAATATCATCGACATAAGGTGCAACTATTGCGTGCACCTTATTGATCATCTTAACTTCAGCTTACTTGAAGCTTCTATTACCCACCCAATAGTGGGCGTTTTTCCGCCCAGTGTCTTATCTTGCTAGCTCAGCAACGAATCAATACCATATTGAGACCCGTATTGTTCCACGACAAAATCAATGTCTTTATCACCACGACCCGATAGGTTCACCAAAATCGAGCCTTTCTCTCCTTGCTGTGCCAGCTTAATGGCGTGCGCAATGGCATGAGACGATTCAATAGCAGGAATAATGCCTTCCATACGTGACAATTCAAAAAAAGCATCAATGGCCTCTTTATCATTGATATGTGCATAATTTGCACGACCAGACTCTTTTAAGAATGCATGTTGTGGCCCAACCGACGGGTAGTCTAAGCCACTTGCAACCGAGTAAACCTGTTGCGGTTCGCCTTCACTGTCTTTAAGCATGTAAGACTTAAAGCCATGCATAATGCCCGGCTCACCCAAGGTTAAAGTAGCCGCATGTTCACCTGGGTCTAAGCTACGACCCGATGGCTCAACACCATATAAAGTAACGTCTTTATCTTCTAAAAATGCACTAAACAAGCCCATCGCATTAGAGCCACCGCCGACACACGCGACTAAATTGTCAGGCAATTTACCTGTCATTTGTTGAAATTGCTCACGCGCTTCATTACCAATAATTGATTGGAAGTCACGCACCATCGCAGGGAATGGGTGCGGACCCACGACTGAGCCAATGGCATAAATTTGTGTGATCGGGTCTTTCATATAAGCTTCAAACGCCGCATCAACCGCTTCTTTTAAGGTTTTTCTGCCATGAGTCGCAGGGATCACCCGTGCCCCGAGAATGCGCATGCGCACTACGTTTGGGTGCTCTTTTTTAATATCTACTTCACCCATGTATATATCACACTCAAGCCCAACTAACGCCGCCGCCGTTGCTAGGGCCACGCCATGTTGACCAGCCCCCGTCTCCGCAATCAGCTTCTTTTTGCCCATTTTTTTCGCCAGCAGCGCTTCACCTAAACAATGGTTAATTTTATGGGCGCCAGTGTGGTTAAGGTCCTCACGCTTTAAATAAATATCGGTGCCGTATTTTTCTGATAAATTTTGTGCATGAAAAATAGGACTAGGTCGGCCTACAAAATGTTTATATAGCCGGGCAAGCTCGGCGCGATATTCAGGATCATTTTTACATTGATCATAAGCGGCACTGATTTGGTCCATGATTTTTTGTAGCTCTTCGGGAATAAAACTACCGCCAAATTCACCAAAATAGCCCTGCGCGTTAGGCTCTGGATGTTGAAAGGTATTTTCCATTTTCGTCATGTCCTTATTTTCAAGAGAGGTATCTTTTTATAACGACAAAACCACAATAAATGTATGACTACAGTGAAGATCTGTTAGCTCGGGCATACTTTCATGGGGCGAAATGATGGAGTTAGCGATAAAACAAGCCTCGCTTATGGGGCCTCATATAACCAATCAACTTGAGAAACATGTTTCAAGCATCTCCAGGTTGATGACATAGATGGATTAAATAAGCTCTGAAACCCGTTTGCGTAACTCAGGCACTAACTCAGACTCAAACCAAGAGTTACGCCTTAACCAAATATTGTTTCTTGGGCTAGGATGAGGTAAGGGGACAATACTGGGCCAACATTGCTGCCACGCGCGCACCTGATCGGTCACCGATAATCGGGCGCCTCCTAAGTGATAATCCTGAGCATACTTACCAATAACAAGCGTTAACTCAATCTGTTGCAGTTGCGCAAGCAACCTCTCCCGCCACAAGGCTGCACATTCCGGTCTTGGTGGCAGATCGCCCCCCTTACCCGTGCCAGGAAAGCAAAAACCCATAGGTAAAATTGCAACTAACTTAGGATTATAGAATTTTTCACGATCTATACCTAACCATTCTCGCAATCGCTCACCACTCGCATCATTAAACGGAATGCCTGATTCATGCACCTTACGTCCCGGAGCTTGGCCAGCAATTAAAATTTTGGCATCAGGATGGATTTGCACCACAGGACGCGGCTCATAAGGCAAATGCACTTGGCAATGGCGGCAACTACGCACATCCTTTAATAAGGTTGAAAATGACACTATTGGCCACGCACCGTAATATTAGCGTCACTAATCACGACGGTGATATCCGATCCCAAGGTATAAGAAGGCACGATAGCGGTGCTGATTTTACCACTGGCATAATTCGCTTTAAATTTTATCGCCCCTTGCTCCTTAACCTCAAATGGCACTTCTTGACGCGGCGTTAGCGACCCCAAGCTTTTAATCTGACCATCCCAACTCGCGGTAACATTAATGGCTTCACTGCTGCTATTTTTGATATAAAAAGTGGTTTTCGCCAACTGTAAATTAACCGCATAAACCACAATCGCAACGAACATAAGGAAAAACGCCAGCGCTCGTTTCGACAATTTTTTGTTTACAGGCATCACCACACCTTAGTAAATATTAAAGAATGAGGCTGGTATTATGGCTCATAATCATCTCATCAGAAACAGTGGACCCTGCTTGTTTACACAATGAAGACTCCCTACACGCGCTTTTTTAGCTCACATCCAGCAGCCCCTGTACCCCTCGCGAATATGGTAGGTTCAGCTTAAAAGCAATGATCTTGTGAATGCCTCTCATTATTGCTGAGTGACATGATTATGGTAGGTCCATACAGCTAAATGAATGCGGGTCAACCGCCCCCATGTCTCTTTGTTTAAATTGCAAAAAGCGCTGATTACACTCAGCTGTTTGCCATGGCTTACAATCACTTAACGATATATTACATAAGCCATCGAAACAGCCAACTGACAAGCTATTTGCGCCCTCCCTCTGGCTAGCAGAGATCAGACTAACAAACACCTTGCCAACTGTATCGAGATCACGACCTTCACAATGCTGATTTTCAGGCTGAATTCGCTGTTGGGTGAAAGGCATAATAGCGTTCAATACGGCGTCACTCTCGGCGCTAACAGCTTGCTCACCCTGCCAATAGATAAACAATCCAAGCGCTCCGCAACATAGTCCAACGGCAAAAATACCGAACGCACGAACTAAGCGCATTACCATTGAATTGCTGTGTAACCACAGCCCGTTAATCGGAGATATTCAGCGAGGGCGAGCTTATCCGCATCAGTATCCAACTCATATTTGGCATCGGCAAACGATCGCCAATACACCGCATCCGCTTCAAATGCGGCAATGTCACCCAACCAAGATAACACGGCATAATAATGAATGAGTTGAAGTTCAGTGCTGGGATGGTATAGCGAGCAAATATGCACAAACTGCTGCGCCTGCACACCTAGCTCTTCTTTTATTTCTCGCAATAACCCTTGCTCAGGTGACTCGCCAGCCTCTAAATGGCCGCAGGGGATCGCGACTAAATTTGGATCGCAAGCTTTATGTTCAGAGCGCTTTTCCAGTAACACTTGGCCATCTTTGATTAACAAAAAAGACGCACATGGATGGGTTTTCATGTTTTTTCACTCCGTTCGATTAAGCCAGCTTGCAGCCGCGAGTTAAATTCGCCATTTGATCATGATATTCAATCGCTGGCTCACGGGAAAAATCGCGACCAATCGTCTTAACCAATCTCACCACGGAAAACTGCTGCGCCGCATACTCGTAATCTTTCGCCCAATCTTCATAAGCTTGGGTTTCACAATCGAGCGGCGTTTTGAGTTTAATGGTTTTAATCCGCATCCGATAAGGCTTAGGCGTTAAGCGCGCTCGATAGCACTTTTGCTTATTGGATAGCTGCACATACAGCCAATCCACATGCAGCTTATGCAACAAGTTAGTATGAGCACGTTCGGCGGGGTCTAAATACGTTCGACAGATGACGCGAATACCTTTTGCGGTTTCATAAATCCGAAAGTCGCCGCCAAGCTGCGGATAACGCGTTAGGTTTTCTTCAAACTTAAACACAATGCGTTCTTTTAGGCTTAACTTACGCAAGGGCTTGAAAATATCGAGCCAACCTTTACGGTAATGATCCAAATCCAAAATGGTGTATTGCGTGGTGTTCCAAATTTTTGCGCCATAGCGACATACCGTCACTATATTCTTATCATCAATAATCTGCGCCACATGCTCTTTAATCGCAGCATCATATTCATTTAATGGCTTCGGCTGCTGCTCGGCAATGCGCTGTTCAATCACCTTAGCTCGTAGCGCGCCTTCCTCGGCAGCCACCGCTTTTGAAACATTTGAGCCAACCAGTAATTGAATGGTTTCGACTTGGTTGCCAACCCTTATATCGAACGGTTCTTTGACCCAAAATTTAAAATATTTCATGCCGTTAAAATTATGAATAAATAAGTAACAGCCATTCTATCGGCAATTTTCACAAGGTCGAGTACCATTTTTGGTTCGAAGAAGTGGTAGGCGGTATTTCCCCACCCATCAGAAAGAGTGCTACTATAGTGATACTTATCAGAGGGGGATGATGATGAAAATAGAACTAGTAACAACATTAAAACGCCAAGCAACGAAGATATTATCAGAGCTTCATTCTTCTAAAGAGCCGGTATTAATTACCGAGCACGGACAACCTTCAGCTTACCTTGTTGACGTTGAACACTTCGACTTTATGCAAAAACGCATGCAAATTCTTGAAGCGCTAGCTAAAGGTGAGCTGGCAATAAGCCGTGGCGAAACCGTGTCCAATGATGAAGCCAAAGCGAAAATGAATAAATGGCTGAAGTAATTTGGACCAATCCCGCCCTCAAAGACCTAAACGATATCGCTGAATATGTTGCTTTGAGCAACTTACCCGCCGCTAAAAATTTGGTCGAAAAAATTTTTGCCCATGTCGAACACCTCGAAATGTTTCCTGAATCAGGAAAAACACCGCTTGAGTTAAGCAATTTGAGTTATCGCGAAGTAGTGGTTAGTCCATGCCGTGTTTTTTATAAAATAGACCGCGATAAGGTTTATATTTTGCACGTGATGCGGCAAGAGCGTGACTTACTAAAATTCTTGCTTCGAGCGTAATCTGAGCCCCCTTAGTGGAGCACTGAAAAAATAGTCGCGCATACAAATCTAAACTTGAGCAATATCGCACTACCTAAAACAAAGTTATTGAAGTAACTTTATCGAGAAGCTTATGAGAGATGATCTAGCGAAAATTAGAGCCGCATTTGAAAAGATAAACAAGGAAAGCCTCCCCATTACTTTCAGAGATTTTCCTTATGGCGCTTGTGGCGACACTTGTGAAGTCTTAGCTGAAGTACTTAAGGAGCTTGGCTACGGAGCCTTTTCATATGTAGCTGGTCGCCGTGAAAACGGAAACAGCCACGCTTGGTTAGAATGCGACTCCATTATTATCGATATCACAGCTGACCAATTTGATGAGATATCTGAACCTGTATATTTAGGCCCCTTAAATTCTTGGTATAAGTCATTTGAAGTCCAGCAAGAACATGAAGCGGGATATAGCAAACTTGATAATCGATCTAGAGCTGCGTTATCAATTGTTCATTCAAAAGTTTGGGCTGAAATAAACACTGAACCAAATATTTAGCGACAGCACTTTTACCAGTTACGGGCAGTACGTTAGTCACATATTAACTCGAACCACCGAGAGACCAGCAAAGCCGCATAAACAAGCCAACCCTATCGCGTAGCAAAATGTCTGTTTCAGGGATGAAACAGCTAAGCCTACATGGAGGTACTTGAGGCGGTTTTGCGCAGCGATAGGGATAGCGAAGCAAGCATGTAAATCAACCCCGACGCTTGAGCCAAACTGAATAGTGCACATAAGCAGGTAAGGCAAAGGCCCATAGCGCGCCGATAATTAACGCCGAGCTTAACGCCCCCAAAGGCAGCTCCACCGCCCCTAAGCGATAACCACCGAGATAGCTTAAAGGACCTGAGATGCTACCCATTAATGCCACTAACAGTAGCGGCAAACGGCGCAGCCAAGCCAAGCTATGATTAAGCGCTACCGCAAAATGAAACCACAAAAAAGCCAGCCACATCGGTAATATTGCCTGATCGGCAAAGACAAACACACCGCTCAGAGACAGCGCCGAATCGAGCATCATGCCGACCAAACTTACCCCAATTAATAAAGGCAAATCTTGACGTCGCGTTGGGCTGAAATAAAAATGCAGTAACAGTAATGCTGTGACGTAAGGCCAAGCATCTTGCTGCAGCAAAATAGCAGTAAACCAAACCAGCTGAAACATCAAAGCATTAAGCCATAAAAAATGCTTGGCTAGCCAGCTGGATCCAGCTGCCCAAGACGGCTGTTCGAAATTAATTTTCAACATAGATTTCAACGGTGATAAGTCACATAGTCAGGACTGCGAAAATCTGGTTTAGCAGCTACCAAATGCACCGTACTAATGCTGCGCTCTAAAAAGCCACCTTCGCAATAACAAAGGTAAAACTTCCACAAACGAATAAAATCTTCGCCGTAACCTTGCTGGCGAATGTCAGCCAATGAATGCTCAAAACGGTGTAACCAATCTTTTAAAGTACGCGCATAATCAAGCCCGATATCATGGAGCTGCATCATGACCATATCGGTTTTATCGGCGATGTGCTGACTCATCACGCTAACGGAGGGTAAGCAACCTCCGGGGAAAATATAACGCTGGATAAAATCGACACCGGTGCGATAACTATCATAACGTTGATCGGCAATGGTAATGGCTTGAATGAGCATTTTGCCCGACGGCTTAAGGCGGTCACTGCAAGTGCGGAAAAAGGTTTCTAAATACTCATGGCCCACGGCTTCGATCATTTCAATCGACACTAACTTGTCATATTGCCCCTCAAGCTTACGATAGTCCTGCTTGAGTAAGGTAATTTGATCTTGTAGCCCAAGCTCCGCCACCCGTGCACAAGCGTAATCGTACTGTGCATCAGAAATGGTGGTGGTGGTGACTTTAACGCCGTAATGCTGCGCCGCATAAATAGCCAAACCGCCCCAACCGGTGCCAATTTCTAACAATGTCTCGCCAGGTTTTAACTCCAAGCGCTCACATATCAGGTGTAATTTATGTAATTGCGCCGCTTCTAAATCTGCCTCTTTACTCGGATAAATTGCACTGGAATACAGCATTTCTTTATCTAAAAACGTGCGGTACATATCATTGCCCAAATCATAGTGGGCTAAGATATTTTTGCGCGAGCCGTGTTCAGAATTACGATTCGACTTGTGCACTTTTAAATGACGCAAACTCGACAGCCAAGCAAAGCGCTTTTCAAGCTTATCCAGTACCGTTAAATTTCGCCCCAACACTTGGATGACCTTGGTTAAATCAGGGCTGGTCCACTCGCCTTGAATATAACTTTCACCAGCAGCAATACTGCCTCCCAATAACAACTGACGCCAAACACGGCTGTTGTGTATTTCAACCTTTGCTTGCAACTCAGCATTGGCATCACCAAAGTGCATCACATCCGAGCCGTCTTCAACCGTTAAACCAGCCTCACTTAACTTACTTAAAATGGCAAATAAGGCTTTCTTCGCTATTTTGTCTAACCAATGCACCGGCTGTTGTTGCAGGGTGGCCACGTTTGAATTATCCATTTTTTTGCTCCGTCGATGGCCCTGGATGAGGAATATAAGGCACTTTTTTTAAATAGAGTTTCAGCGCCTGCCAATAAATACCCGCCAGGGTCTTAATGGCCATAGATGGCAGTTTTATTACTTGTTTACGTAAGTTTTGATTAGTTAGATCTACCCGCTGCAACATTAAACTCGCGTCAAACAATTTGGCTTCGTTGCGATTTTCCATATGCAGACGTAATTGCTTGCCCGGCGCCTTGATCCGCCAGTGATACTTCATGTTCAAATCCATAAACGGCGACACATGAAACACCTTGTCAGTCGGTTGATTGGCTGCAATATCCACCAGATAATAATGACGCTCATTCCAAGGTGTGTTGCTTACCTCTGCCAATAAATAAATCAGTTCATCGGCATCGTTATAGCAGTAATAAAAATTCACTGGGCTAAAATAAATGCCGAAACAACGCAATTGCCCCAACATCAGCACCCGACCATTCAGTGCCACTCCGCCTAAATCTTGCACTTTTTGCCACACCGCTTGGCGACTGACAGGCTGGTCTTTGTGTAAGTAATCTTGGTGATTGAAACTAAGGGGTGCCCAGCGATTTTGTTTAAACCAAGAGCCAAGCTTTTCTACCGCGCCCAGTTCGTCTAAATCCAACCCTAAGAAAAACACTTGATATTTAAACTCATGACCCACAGGAGAAAAGCGGCGATGACGCACAATGCCAGTGTAAATAGCACTGTGCTCAAGCGTGGTATCTTGGTTTAACGTCGCAGGGGCGCTACTCATAATTTCAAACCAAAGCGCTGACACACATCCAACGCACTGCGCACACCGTCTTCATGAAAGCCGTTGTACCAATACGCGCCAGCAAAGTGAGTGTGGTTACGACCGCAAATTTGTTCACGATTTTGCTGCGCGGCCAAACTAGCTTGATTAAATACAGGGTGCATATATTTGAAACTGCGTAATATTTTACTGGGGTCAATGGCATGGTTTTGATTTAAGGTAACGCAAAAAGTCGGCGCGTCAGCTGGCAGGTTTTGTAATATGTTCATGTCATACGTCACGCTGGCAGGGTTGTCGCGCTGACCATTTAACTGGTAGTTCCACGCCGCCCAAGCCTTTTTTCGCTTAGGTAACAAACGCGTATCTGTGTGCAATACCACGTCATTTTCGCTGTAGGCTAAGTCACCTAATATTTTTTGCTCTTGTTCAGTGGCATCACTCAACATGGCCAAGCTCTGATCGCTATGGCATGCTAATACCACCTCATCAAAATATGCTTGCTGGCCGTTATTTAACGTCAGCACCACACCTTCATTACCACGCTCAATCTTGCTCACTGCAGTGTTTAGGTGAATTTTATCTTTAAACTCTGCCACCAGCGGCTCGATATAATTACGCGAGCCACCTTCTATTACATACCATTGCGGGCGGTCGCTGACATTAAGCAAACCGTGATTGTGGAAAAAACGAATGAAGAACAGCAACGAGAATTGCTCCATCTCCACCAAGCTTGACGACCAAATCGCTGCGCCCATCGGCAAAATGTAGTGCTCGGCAAAAAACTCACTGAAATTTTGTTGCTTGAGAAAGTCCCCTAACGTCAGTTCAGGATCAATACTTTGCTGCGCCCAAAGCGCCTTGCACTTGCCATTAAAGCGCATAATTTCAGCGATAAAGCGCCAAAATTTCGGATTAAGGATATTACTGCGCTGAGCAAAT
This sequence comes from Motilimonas sp. 1_MG-2023, assembly GCF_030547455.1. Classification (NCBI taxonomy): domain Bacteria; kingdom Pseudomonadati; phylum Pseudomonadota; class Gammaproteobacteria; order Alteromonadales; genus Motilimonas; species Motilimonas sp. 1_MG-2023. The sequence continues at coordinate 78,458 of NZ_JAUOPX010000015.1, forward strand.
AAGGTATCTAAATTATGACCATTGTATTCAAGGCCCGTTTGTACATTGTTTACGCTAAAGCTCATTTCGGTTGGCTTAGCTTGCACACCTAACAGTGCTAACAAGCGCTCAAAGTTTGGATAGGTGCGATCATTAAACACAATAAAGCCAGTGTCGATGGCCCAACTGCGGCCATCCACTTCTACGTCCACCGTGGCGGTGTGACCACCAATATAATCATTGGCTTCAAACACTTGAATATCATGCTCTCGGTTTAGTAAATAAGCTGACACTAGACCTGAAATTCCCGTTCCAACAATGGCGACTTTTTTCATTATTTTTGTATCCTTGCAGCCAGTTGTTGCCAACAAAATTCAGGCAATAGGGCTAATGTTTTTAATATAAAGGTAAATTTTTTTGGAAAATGTACGTCAAACTGATTGCGTGCCAACCCTTGCATAATGGCCTGACTGGCTTCGGTCACTTCAACACTCATTGGCATGGGAAAATCATTCTTGGCGGTGAGTGGCGTTTTCACAAAACCTGGGCTAATCAAACTAACCTTGATTCCTTGGGCCCTTAAATCAATCGCTAGAGTGCGAGCCAAATAACTCACCGCCGCTTTACTTGCGCCGTAAGCTTCGGCTCTTGGCAACGCCACATAACTGGCACTTGAGCCCATCAGAGCTAGCTTCCCCCCCTGGTTAAGAAGAGGTAAAAACTTTTCTAAACAATAACCTAAACCAATAAGATTGGTATTAATCACACGCTCAAATAGGGCGCCATCAAATTGTTTTGGGTCATCAATATATTCGCAAGTGCCAGCATTAAGAATGGCTAAATCTAGCGCGGTGATTTTTTCCGCCGCCTGCGCCATGGCCACTGTGTCGTTCAAATCAAAACATAAAGGGTGCAAGCGCTCGCCACCTTGCTGTTTCAGTTCGGCCAATGCCACTTCATTGCGACCACACGCCCACACCTGCCAACCTTGCTTGATATAATCCAACGCGAGCTGCTGGCCAATGCCTGAGGTGCAGCCTGTAATCAATACTTGCTTCATAGTTGCTTCCTCATCGCTTAGCACGTTTTTTTACTTGGCGAATACAAGCGCCCAGCAGTGGAATGTGTTCGTATAGCATTTCGCCTAGATCGACATAATCGCGGTGATAAGTGATCTTATCGGTAAATTTAAGGTGACTCGCCCCGTGGACACTAATGGCCTTGCCGCCATTGAGCTTCGGATGGCGATAGGTCATGACCCAAAAAAGACTGGCCTGTTGCTGATCTTGAATCACCTGATGAATGGCAAAATCACATTGTTCTAAGGAATGATATAAACCTGCAAAGTATTCCATCAGCGCCACCAAGCCATTCACTTCATGAAGTGCGTCAACAAACCGTATATTAGAGTCGTAAACCTCTCCCAAGCGCTCTAAATTGTCTTTGTCTAGCTGCTGGTACAGCTCTACAAATTGGCTCACTATGGCTGATTTCACTCACGCATCCTTCTAGCTATCAAGATTCAATTAATCGATTAACCTTTGCCTAACACAGCAAATACATCTAATGCTTGCTTGCGAGCAACACTATGTTCCACCAGCGGTTTAACATAACGAATCGGTCGTTCATTGGCCTTTGGCATGTGAATATTTTTTGCTGTTAAATTAATCAATTCCGGACAATATTTACGTATAAAACTGCCATCGGGATCAAATCTCTCGCTCTGGCGGATGGGGTTGAAAATACGAAAATACGGCTGCGCATCACAGCCTGTACTGGCAGCCCACTGCCAACCACCATTGTTCGACGCTAAATCAGCATCAATTAACTGCTGACTGAAATATTGCTCACCGCGACGCCAATCAATCAGCAAATGTTTGGTTAAAAAACTCGCCACCACCATGCGTAAGCGATTGTGCATCCAACCGGTTTCATTTAGTTGCCGCATTGCAGCGTCCACTAACGGGTAGCCCGTACGGCCTTCGCACCAAGCGGCAAAGTCATCATCATTTTGACGCCACTGAATATTGGCGGCTTTAGGAATAAAGTTATAGCCCATGGATAATTTTGGATGGGCAATCAACAGATGCCGGTAAAAGTCGCGCCAAGCTAGCTCACTGATCCAGCAAAATGCGCCACTGTCAGGCTCACTTAATGCGCTGGGGTAATGTTGTAATACTTGATGCAAGCATTGCTTAGGACTGATAGCCCCCACCGCGAGGTATCCCGACAAGCCACTGGTTTGATCGAGTGCAGGCATATCACGATAAGTTTTATAATCTGCTACCTTATGCTGCACAAAAGTGCTTAAGCGTTGCAGAGCTTCGTCTTCACCTGCTAACCAAGCGCTGCTATCGCGCTTTGGAAAGTCCAGTTTAATGCTAATAGCCTCTACCGCAGGTCCAATGGCAATCGGTTTAGCCAATGGCGGAACCCATTGCTGCATCACTTTTTCCAGCCACTGTTTGCGAAATGGGGTAAACACTTTAAACATGGTGCCCGCTTGGGTGAAAACCGTGCCCGGTGCCATGATGCTATGGCCTTCAAATAACTTTAACGGCAAACCTGCTTCTAACACTGCACGATCACGACGCACCTCATTTAATTCAGGCTCAGTATTAGCAAAAATTTGCTCAACTTGGTGCTGCTGACAAAAATCCAATAAAAACGAAGGAATATCAGCAAACAAATCCACTTGATAATGTAAGGTTGCCACACCTAGCTGCGCCAACTCATTCACCACAGATTGTAAATTTTGCTCGATAAAATCTGCTTGAATGGACGCAAGATTGTGCTTATGCCATTGCGCAGGACTGCTGATAAATAACGCTAAAGTAGGGCCTGTGGCCATGGCAGCGGCTAGCGCGGGATTATCACTAATACGAAGGTCTTTTCTTAACCAAACCAAATTCATTGCCACGCCTCCTTTGGCTGGCGACAGTCGGCAACTTTTAAACCTAAATTAACTTGATGCAAAACAGCAAACTCTCCGGTTAAATAAGCATGTGAACCAAGCTGGTTGAATAATTGTTTTTGATTCGTGGTCACTTGCGCCGGCAAATCAAATAGGATGTCATTCGCTTCAATACGGTCCATCACCAACGGCAATGGTGTTAAATCAGGTAGATGTAAGGTGGTCACTCTATAGCCCGCTAGAGCCCATTCATTAGCTTGTAATAATAGTTGCCACCAAGGTCGCTCTCCTACTTGCAGCAACCAAACTGCAAGCCCTTGATTGGTTTGATTAGCCAGCTGCAATCGGGTGTAAAAACGTTGTTTTATTTGTTGTTGCAGCCAGACCATCACGATAGTGCCATCAGCCCGAGTGACACAGTCTTCATCACATTGCTTTAACCAAGGAATCAAAACTTTATTCATCACCAAGCCATAAGGGTAGAGTGAGGTAAGTTGATCTAACAGTTGATTCAGCTTGCTCGCCTTTAGTGCAAATGAAGCTGCCAGCAATAACTCCATTTGTTGCTGCCAGTTATCCAGCACTTCATTACTCGGTTGTTGCTCCAATAAAGGCTTCACTTGACTGATTGGCACCCCTTTTTCTAACCAGCTTACAATGTCATGTACCCGTGCAATATCTTGCTCGCTGTATAAACGGTGTCCTTTAGCGGTTCGTTGTGGATTTAGTAAACCAAAACGGCGCTGCCAAGCACGCAGCGTGACCGAGTTTACCCCTGTTTGCTCAGACACTTCGCGGATGGGATATAACGCCTGATGAATACTCATAACATGTCTCTATTTTTTCTTTATTAATACGGCTGTTCAATTTTTAGCCTGAGAATTAAATCAATGCTCATAGCGTAATTTCAGCTCTTCAGGATGCGGATTTAAATATATTTGCTGCTCGATATAAGCATCTGGATACAAGCTTTGATAATGCTTAATCAAGGTCATTGCAGCCATTAATGGAATCAAGCCTTGACGGTATTTATCTATGGTTTTAGCCAATTGCTGACGCTCTTCACTGCGCAAGCTACGCTTTAGGTAGCCTTGAATATGAGACAAGGTATTGGCGTGGCTCTTACGTGTTGGATGCCCTTTTAGCACTTGCATAAACTTTACTATGTATTGATCAGCGATTGTTTCCGCATCACCGTCACCATGAGCCAGCAATGGCCCAAGCTTGTAGTACAAGTTCACATCGTGAGCCATCAGCAAGTATTTATAGCGTGCGTGAAATTTGTATAAAGCATCACGCGTCACACCTGCTGCACGCAGCTTTTGCCAATCGTGGTAAGCAAAAACTCGGGTTATAAAATTTTCACGTAAAATGGGGTCGTTTAATCGCCCTTCTTCTTCCACCGGAATAAGCGGGTGATCACTCATCACCTGAGCAGCAAATACACCTACCCCCTCTTTTACGGCATCTTTGGTGCCGTCTTTGTATAAGTTCACTCGCTCCATACCACACGTTGGCGACTTGGCACAAAAAATGTAGCCAGTAATGCCTCCTAGTTGGGCCGATTTAGAAGCTGAGAATTCGCGTAATTTATCGGTCACATCAAAGCTGTCATCAGAGGCTTTAATACGAATATCGCCCAGTTGATTAACCAAGCGAATAGTTTTACGTGGCGCCCCCATGCCTATCGCCATCTCAGGACAAATTGGCTGAAAATCAAAATATTGGCTTAAATCATGACGGCAATATTTACTTTGTTTATGGCCACCATCAAAACGTACCTCTTGGCCCAATAGGCACGAACTGATTCCGATTTTTATTTTTTCTGGCTCAAACTGATACATAAACAAAGTCCTTGTACGCAATAGGTGTTTTAAAATTAGTCAAAAGTTGTACTAACAGCAACTATATGTACAAGTATTTGATTGCTTTGGATCACTTTGGTTATGTTTTTTTCTACATTTTATTCAAACAAGATGATGCTAATGGCTTAAAGTTGACTGTGGACTGAGGGCTAGTTGGAATAATTTGTTCTTCTGGACAAGATTTTCTCTCCTTTAATATCGAAATAAAGGTTGATCCTGTAGGCATTTACTTTACATTTGCCCTACTGTTTTAGGGTGGGAAAAAATGATGGAAGTCATCTATTTAATCATGGAGCAATATAAGCTGCTAATTACCATACTGGTCATTGTTAGCTTTCCCAAAATTGTAAAAATACAAAATCGTATCTTAGAAAATATGGTAAGAGGCCGCATTGATCCCCATCGCCGCTACCGCGCGGGATTATTGTTAAAGATTATTTCTGCCTTTGTCTTATTGTGTTTGTTATTGATCATTTGGGGCATTGAGCTGCGCGGATTGCTGGTTGTGGGCTCATCGCTATTTGCCATGCTCGGCGTAGCCTTGTTTGCGGGCTGGTCACTGTTGAGTAACCTGACTTCATTCTTGTTACTGTTTATTCAAAACGACTGCCGTGTCGGTCACTGGGTGCGAGTGGTTGATGGCGCAAACTTTGTGGAAGGCCGGATCATCGAAATGGGCTTGATGAATGTGGTAATGGAAAATTTAGATGGCAACAAGGTCATTTACCCCAATAACTTATTTATAGTTCGCCCAGTAATGGTGCTCATTCAACCACCGGAAAAAGCCAAGAAAGTGCACACAAAACGCCTAATAGGCAAAACTCAGGCCTAAATGCGCTCGCACAGGAGGCATCATGGAACAAGACATTAGCCAAGTGATTTCACAAATCTCTGCAGCCCCTCTAGAGCAGCAGGATGCCTTGTTTAATTTGGCTGAAAAAGAGCTCGATGATGGTGCATTGGCACTGATTCTTGAGTCTCAACCGATAGAAAAACGTATTCATTTATGGCGCTGTCTGTCATTAAACCACAGTGTAGATGTACTGACGGAAATGCGTTCAGATGCGCGTTACTCGATCATTCAAAGCCTTTCAGCTATTGAACTCGACTTAGTTTTATCTCGTTTAGACAACGCAGACTTAATTGAATGGGCCGACTACTTACCCGATGAAATAGTACAAAAAGCCTTAAGCCTGATCGATGAACAAGAAATTGAACTCTATGATCAAGCTAACGAGTATAACGATGAAGAAATAGGCCGTTACGCTGAGCGAAAAATGTGGGTGTTGGCCAAAAGCTTGCGGGTGCGCCATGCTTTAAGGTTAATCAGCCGAGATCCCAGTAATGCTCAGCCCACAATTTATCTTGTTGATAAACATGGCACTTACTACGCTACGCTAGCGACACATAAATTACTCAACGCACCATTGGACACCCCAGTATTAAGCTTAGCGGATCAAGAACAACCCGCATTGCAAGCCGATTTAGGGCTATTAGAAGCATCAGAGCTGATTGAACATGCCGAATATGATTGTCTACCCATAGTCAATGAGCATAATCGTTTGATCGGTCAAATTAGTGTGCGCTTAGGCATGTCGATTATTCGTGAGGAATATGAAAACACCTTAATGGCACGCGCTGGTTTAAGCGAAAGTGAGGATTTATTCGCACCAGTGATCGACAGTGCGAAAAAACGCGCTGTTTGGCTGGGAATAAACCTTGTTACAGCGATTTTTGCTTCCATCACCATTGGCTTATTTGAAGATGTGATTTCAGAAGTGGTCGCCCTTGCGGTACTCATGCCAATTGTTGCCTCTATGGGAGGCATCGCTGGTAGCCAAACCTTAACCTTGATGATCCGAGCCATGGCGCTGAACCAAGTTTCTGCTGGTAACTTAATATCGTTAATTAAAAATGAGTGTGGCATTGGTGCTTTAAACGGTTTGCTTTGGGCGCTGGTGATTGGCCTACTGGCAGGACTTTGGTTTCAATCGCCAATGATCGGCGCCATTATTGCGTTAGCCATTTGTATCAACATAATCACCGCCGCATTATTCGGCGTGCTCATTCCAATGGTATTAGACAAGCTAAAACTCGACCCTGCATTAGCAGGCTCAGTGGTGTTAACCACGGTGACCGATGTAGTTGGCTTTTTTGCCTTCTTAGGGACAGCAACCCTACTGATTTTATAGAATCAGTAGGTATAAAAAAACCAGCATTCACGCTGGTTTTTTTATTGGGACAAAATATCAAGGCTGTGAATGACCACTATCGTGGACAAAGCCTGCTCGCAACATTTCGTCATCCGCTTCGATCACTTCACCAATATAACTTTCAACTTGCTGCTCAACCAAATGATCAGGCTCGGCAAAAAAGGCTATATGAAACACAGCATCACCTTCATTGGCCAGCGGTAAAGTTTGTTGGCCAATGACGATGCCGCTACGCGGCGCTTTTAGTTCCCACTCACCATGCCCTAACGGTGCGCTGATGTAAGCCAATATTTGGCCTTTATTGACCCGCTCACCTAGAGATACTTGGCTACGTAACATGCCATCGCTTTCAGCGCGAACCCAGCTACTTGAGCGCGCTATCACTGGCTCACTCAAACGCTTTTTACGTGACGACCGCAGCATGCCTAAGCTGCGCATGACACGCTCAACACCTTGGAGACCAGCCGCGATTGCAATGGGATCAAACCTTAATGCTTCTCCCGCTTCATAGGTAATAACGGGCACATTTAAATTTTCAGCTTCGCTACGCAACGAACCATCGCGCAGAGATGCATCAATAATGACAGGAGTTCCAAAGGCTAACGCCATGGCATTGGTGGCAGGATTATCTAAATTAGCGCGAATTTGCGGTAAGTTAGTACGGTGAATCGCACCTGTATGTAAATCAATAATATGGGAACAATGTTTAACGATATTATCAAAAAACATGTGCGCCATGCGCGAGCCTAACGAGCCCCTTGCCGACCCCGGAAAGCACCGATTTAGGTCGCGGCGATCAGGTAGATATCTGGATTTATGAATAAAGCCAAATACATTCACCACAGGCACTGCAACTAAGGTTCCTTTGAGTTGCTGTGGATTTATTTTCGCCAACAACTGGCGAACAATTTCCACGCCATTAAGTTCGTCACCATGAATCGCGGCGCATACCATTAGCACGGGACCTTGATAAGCCCCATTAATCACTTCAATGGGGAAGTCCAGCGTGGAGTGGGTATATAACTTCGCCGCTTCTAACGCTAATGTTTTACGTTCACCCGGTAAGATTTCCTCACCCAGTAAGGTAAATGACCTATTTTTTTTAGCCCTTGCCACGTGTCGCTGTCCTTTTTGATGCCGCATTTTGCTCAACAAAATCGATCACCAACGAAGCAATATCTTTGCCTGTTGCCTTTTCAATCCCCTCTAAGCCAGGTGAAGAGTTGACTTCCATCACGAGTGGGCCACGGCTTGAGCGTAATAAATCAACCCCCGCCACATTAAGCCCCATGGCTTTGGCTGCGGCAATGGCAGTTCTACGCTCCGCAGGGGTAATTTTTACTAAAGATGCACTGCCACCACGGTGTAAGTTAGAGCGGAATTCGCCTTCACCCGCTTGGCGTTTCATCGCAGCGATCACTTTTTCACCAATGACAAAACAGCGAATATCCGCGCCACCTGCTTCTTTAATGTATTCCTGTACCATAATGTTAGCTTTTAGGCCCATAAAGGCTTCAATAACACTTTCAGCCGCTTTGCGGGTTTCTGCTAGCACTACGCCAATACCTTGGGTGCCCTCTAACAGCTTAATCACCACAGGTGCACCACCAACCATGTCTAATAAGTCTTTAACATCATCGGGCTTACTAGCAAACCCGGTAATAGGCATGCCGGTACCTTTGCGTGACAGTAGCTGCATTGAGCGCAATTTGTCGCGCGAGCGAGTGATCGCTACCGACTCATTAACTGGGTATACGCCCATCATTTCAAACTGGCGTAAAACCGCACAACCATAAAAGGTAACGGATGCACCAATGCGTGGAATAATCGCATCGAAGCCGCTTAGTTCTTCACCTTTAAAATGAATTTCAGGTTGTTCTGAATTGATGTTCATATAACAACGTAGCGCATCTATCACTTTAACTTCGTGGCCGCGCTGCTCACACGCTTCAATCAAGCGACGAGTGGAATAAAGATTTCTGTTACGAGATAAAATACCAATTTTCATTACATTTAGTTCCTAGTGGCTGGCAAGGTATGAACCTTCCGGATCCACAATAATGCGACCGTTCATCGCGGTGCGCCCTAACAGCATTCTGAACATCATGCTGTCGCGATTTGTTAGGGTTATTTCTATCGGCCAAGACTGCGCCGCTATCTCAAGCTTAGTCGTAATCACGTAACGCGTTTCGGTATGACCGCCAGAGTCGGTTACCTTACGTTGATCTGAAACCGGTGCCTCACAGACCAACTCAACCTCATTATTTTGTTGCTCTGGGTGCAGCCAAAAACGCACCCATGTTGCGTTATCACGCTCAAATTCTTCTACTTTAAATGCATGTAAGCAGGACGTCCTCGCACCTGTATCGACCTTGGCTTTTATCTGTGAAATACCCAATTCTGGCAAGGAAACCCACTCGCGCCACCCCACCTGTAATTTGTTTTTATTCACATGAAACTCCTTTGTACCTACCCATGCTTAACTGAGATTATTTAGGGGCATGCTTTTTATACCTAAACCCTTAACCACACAAGCAAAATAACACGACCTTGTGATTATTTATAGCAACCACGTATATACCCAATCAACTTGAAGATGCATGCATCTCTAGGTTGATTGGGTATATAGTTATACTCTAGTGCTTTTCCGCTATGATAGGGCACTAATTGTCCACTTAATGAGAATTTAACATGCCAATAAATGGTCTAGTTCATGGCTTATTACTCGATGGTAAAGGTGGTGCCACTCCTGTTGACACTCATCAAGCCATAACAGAATGGCGCCCTGAAGATGGAAAACTATGGCTGCATTTTGATTATACTGACGCGGCGTCTCGCCACTGGATAACACAAGAGTCAGGCCTATCTGAACATGTCGTTGATGCATTGTTAGCTGGGGAAACTCGGCCGCGAGTAACAGGGACTAACTACGGCAGTGCCAGCTTAATCTTTCTGCGTGGCGTCAATTTAAACCCAACTGAAACCCCTGAAGATATGGTCTCGATTCGCCTATATGTTGATGACAACCGCATTATCAGTACGCGAAAACGCCGTCTGTTGTCTATTGACGATATTCGAAAACAACTGACGCAGGGTGATGGACCCACTTGTATTACGGAAGTGATCAGTTCCCTGACTGAGCGACTCACCATGCGGATGCAGCATGTTATCGATAGTTTAGAGCAACGTATCGACAACATAGAAGATGAACTATACCAAGAAGAAGAGTTAACAATCGGCCAAGAGATATCTTCTATTCGCCGTCAAACCATTACCTTAAAGCGCTATATTGCACCGCAACAAGCGGCACTGAGTAAACTTTATGAAAGTAATTACCCTTGGATTGACGAAGCGTTTCGGCATGAGTTTAAGGAAACAGCTAACCACCTGATGCGCTATGTCGAAGAGCTTGAAGTGATTGTCGAGCGCGCCCAAATTGCTTACGAAGAACGCTCGGATTTGCTTTCGGAGCAATTAAACCAGCGCATGTATGTGATGTCAGTGGTGGCCGCAATTTTTTTACCATTAGGATTTTTAACTGGGCTGTTAGGCATTAACGTCGGCGGTATTCCTGGCTCAGAAAATCCTGCGGCGTTTTACATTTTCATTGCCTTGCTGCTCGCGCTAACAGGCTCACTTATTGGTTTGTTTTGGTGGAAAAAATGGCTGTAAGGCTGTTGTTAAGACATAAAAAAACGGCATAAGCTGCCGTTTTTTTTATCTATGGTAATGTTTACTCTTCGTCTTCTTCGGCTTCTACTTCACGACTGAGTTGGCTCTTATTTGGATTTCCGGTTACGCCAAAGAACGTCTTGCCTTTCGCTAGCGTACGGTACTTGATCCACACCTTCTCAACGACTGATTCAGCAGGTAGTTCGCCTTGCGCCACTTTAACAAAGCGCGCTTCTTCATCAGTCATTGGCGATTGATCACCTTTAGCCAAAGCCATCAAAGAGTGTCCAATACCTTCTAATAGCTCTGCTTCCTTGATGGTAAAATCACCACTACGTTTAAAACCATAAGGAAAAGACTGATCGTCATAGAAAGCTTTACCACATACAAAACTGGTAGCCATAATTAATTTTCCTTCTTTTGCTGATTTTAGTTGCATTCAGCTGAATCTTAGTCATTATTCGCAATTACTAAATCAAAATTTTTTTTCCTCTAGCGTGAAGGTTTTTGATGGATACCGAACTACTTAAAACCTTTTTAGAAGTGGGACATACGCGCCACTTTGGTAAGGCAGCCGAAAATTTATACCTCACTCCTTCTGCCGTCAGCTTTAGAATAAAACAGCTGGAAGGCCTGTTAGGTGTAGAGTTATTTAGTCGCCACCGCAACAACATTCAAATTACTCCAGCGGGTGAACGAATGCGACCCTATGCCGAGGCGATGCTAAACGCTTGGGATCGCGCACAGCAAGATATCGCGCTTAGTGAAAACAATGCATTACAGCTATCTATTGGTGCAGCCCCTAATCTTTGGGACGCATTTTTACAGCCCTATATCAATTTGGTATACACCTCATTACCCGGTTTGGCTCTGCGTGCAGACGTGATCTCACCACAGTTAATGTCCCGTCAATTGCTTGAGCGCAGTTTAGATATTGCAGTATTGTTTGATCCGCCTAAGGTTGACGACATAAAACGAGAACTGTTGCAGCAAGTTGAGTTGGTGATGGTCAGCAGTGATATGAGTTGCGAGCCTTTGGTTAAAAATATAAAGAACTACATTAAAGTTGATTGGGGCACAGCATTTAACATGCAACATGCCCGAGAGTTCTCTGATTTGCCGCAACCCATTTTACACACCAGCTCGGTGCGCATCGGATTAGACTTTATACTGCAAAATGGCGGCGCCGCTTTTTTACCTCAAGCTTTGATTCAATCATATGTTGAGGCTGGCGAGCTGGTACAAATTGCCGATGCGATTAGTTTAGAGCGCAGCGTTTATGCGGCTTACTTACCCGATAGCGATCGAATTGAGCAAATTCAGCAAGTGATAAAATATTTTCAAAATGACCAATAAAAAAGGATAGTGCAATACCATCCTTTTTTATCGAACAGCGAGTTAGTTTTTAACTCGCTCAAACACCGTTGCGATACCTTGACCTAAACCAATACACATGGTGGCCAAACCAAATTGAGCGTCTTGACTTTGCATCACATTAAGTAAGGTGGTGCAAATACGCGCACCAGAGCAACCCAATGGGTGACCTAAGGCAATCGCGCCACCGTTCAAGTTTACCTTGCTTTGCCAGTCATCCAGCTGCAACCCTTGTAACACCGCTAACGATTGCGCAGCAAATGCCTCATTGAGCTCGATCACCTGCATATCAGCTAGACTTAACTGCGCTCGCTGCAGCGCTTTGCGTGACGCCTCTACCGGCCCTAATCCCATTACCGAGGGCTCACAACCAGAAATAGCCATGCTACGCACTTTTGCCTTAATAGGTAAACCGAGCTGATGGGCTCTGGCTTCGCTCATTAATAACATCGCCGCGGCGCCGTCTGATAAGGCAGAGGAAGTAGCGGCTGTAATCGAGCCATGGACGGGGTCAAACACTGGACGCAGCTGTGCTAGCTGCTCAAGATTGGTTTCACTTCTTATTACTTCATCAAATTCTATCGCCGTTAAGCAACCATGTTGATCATGACCTAAGGTACTAACCACTTCATTTGCAAACAAGCCAGCTTGACTAGCCGCATAAGCTTGTTGGTGTGATCGGACAGCAAATTCGTCTTGTTGCTGCCGTGAGATTGAAAATTTACGCGCTAGCAGTTCAGCGGTAAGCCCCATCATACCTGCCGCTTTAGCCGAATATTTAGCAATACCAGGATGAAAGTCGACGCCATGAGTCATAGGTAAGTGGCCCATGTGTTCAACGCCGCCCACCAGCATCACATCGCCATCACCACACATAATGGCTCGCGAAGCATCGTGTAGTGCTTGCATTGACGAGCCACACAGCCGATTCACCGTCACCGCACCAATATTAACTGGCAACCCAGCTAGCAAGGCGGCATTGCGAGCAATATTAAAGCCTTGCTCCAACGTCTGCTGGACACAGCCCCAGTAGATATCTTCGACGTCATCAGCCTTTAATGCATCATTACGTCGCAGTAACTGCTGCATTAGGTGGGCACTCAAGTCCTCTGCACGAACATGACGATAAATTCCCCCTTTGCTTCGCCCCATTGGCGTTCGGATCGCATCAACCACGACCACTGAATTTAATTCAGCCATAGCTTCGCTCCTTTAATAGTAAATTTCGCCAGCAATGGCTTTTTGTCTTAGGGATTCAGGAACCTGATATAAACTCCCTAAATGACTAAGAGCATCGGCTTTAGCGATAAACGCCGTTAAGCCAAGGTGCTGTAGCCAAGCAATAGCACCACCACGGAAAGGTGGAAAACCTAAGCCATAAACCAACGCAATATCTGCTTGTGCTGGACAATCAATAATGCCTTCATCTAAACAGTGCAGTACTTCATTAACCATTGGGATCATAAGGTAATCGATGATTTCTTCATCCTCGATGACGGCATCTGCAGGGTAATGTTGAGCGAGTAAATCATATGCTGACGAAGCAATCTCTTTAACAAACTGGCCATTTTTGTCGCGAGCATAATGATAAAAGCCTTCACCACTTTTTTGGCCAAAACGCTGCGCTTGATAAAAAATATCAATACAATCCTCGTGCTGCTTGGCCATACGGGAGGGGTAACCTTGCGCCATCACGTCACCCGCATGATGGGCGGTATCAATTCCGACCACATCTAGTAAATAGGCTGGCCCCATCGGCCAACCAAACTGACCTTCCATCACCTTATCTATCTGGGCAAAATCAACACCTTTGGCAATTAAATGCGTAAAGCCAAAAAAGTAGGGAAAGAGAACACGATTAACAAAAAAACCAGGACAGTCATTGACCACGACTACCGATTTACCCATTTTACTGGCCAACGCCACCACGGTATTAATAGTTTCTTCTGATGTTTGTTCGCCGCGGATCACCTCCACCAGTGGCATCCGGTGAACCGGGTTAAAGAAATGCATACCACAAAAACGCTCGGGGTTGGCTAAGCTTCTTGATAATAAGGAAATAGGAATAGTGGAAGTATTACTGGCTAACACGCAATCTTGACTAACATGCTGCTCTGTTTCAGCTAATACTTGCGCTTTCACTTTGGGGTGTTCGACAACGGCTTCTATCACCACATCGGCATTAGAGAGAGAGCCGTAATGTAAACTCGGTGTGATATTAATGAGGGTTTCACCTAAGGTTTGGCCATCAATTCGGCCCCGCTCAAGTTGCTTATTAAGTAACTTATTGGCTTCTCGCATGCCTAATTTAAGCGCCCCAGGGTTGATGTCTTTCATTACTGTTGTTAACTGATTGCTCGCACCTTGATAAGCGATCCCCCCGCCCATGATACCTGCACCTAGCACGGCTAAATGCTGAACATCTTTACCTTGTTTAGCGATTTTTTTAGCTTGTTGTTTAAGATTCTGATCATTAAGAAAAATACCTACAAGCGAGCGGGCTACATTGGTTTTAGCTAATTTGACGAAGTGCTTGTTTTCTACCATTAATGCTTCATCACGCGCCAACCCTGCCGCCTTTTCAATGGCTTTTACCGCGGTAATAGGTGCTGGATAATGATGACCGGCCTTGACTGCGACCATGGCATTGGCCGTAGCAAAACACATCCCCGCTTCAACAGCACTTAAGGTGAGTGGCGATTTTTTCTGCTGTCGCCGCGCTTGCCAATTTAGCTTGCCAGCAATCGCTGCACGCAACATGTCTAAAGCGGCATGCTGCAAATGATCATGGTCAACCACTGCATCTAGCACCCCCACCGCCAGTGCCGCTTGAGCGCTAAACTGTTGACCAGAGGTGATCCACAACAAGGCGTTATCTGCACCAATCAAGCGCGGTAAACGTACTGAACCACCAAAACCGGGCATAATGCCTAGTTTTACCTCAGGCAAACCAATTACTAAAGAAGAAGTCGCGATCCGATAATCACTGGCTAACGCACATTCGCAACCGCCACCCAGCGCAAAGCCACGCATAGCGGTAATAGTGGGTACATTTAGATCTTCTAACTGATTAAAGATGTCATTGGCTTTGACCAACCATTCACTTAACTCATTGTCAGGTAAGGCAAACTTAGGTAAAAACTCGGTAATATCAGCGCCCACCATAAAGTCAGCCTTATTATGGCTAATAATGACCCCTGACAACTCACTCATATCTTGTAAGCATTGCAACGCCTGTTCGAAAGAGACTAAGGTGCATTGGTCAAATTTGTTCACTGAACCGGCACTGTCGAAACGAATTTCAGCTATCCCATGCTCGTGCTGAATCACACTTAGAGCATCACTTTGATATAACATTAAACCTCCTTGCCCCCAGCGGCGTAACAATTATGCGGAGAGAAAATATTGCTGATTTAACCCTAAGTTTAGACAGTGAATATAAACAAGGCGTGACATTTATACCCAATCAACTTGAAGATGCATGTTTCAGAGCACCACCGTGTTTTCAATACTAGGCACGCTAATGCAGGAATGTAGGCACCTTTCAAATTAGCGTAACAACGTAGTGGAAACACGGCGGCGCTCCCAAAGGGCACGTTTTACACACGTTTATGCTGTGTTATTGATTTTGATAAGGGCAAGGCATTACCTGCAATCAATGCCTTGCCTAAACGCGTGTAAAATCTTGCTGAAATCAAGCATCTCCAGGTTGACTGGGTATATTAGAAACAGGTAACTGCGGCTTAAAATTAAATACTCCGCTAAACAATATATTAGTGGATAGCATAAATGGCCAAAGTGAATCGCTAATCACGCACTTACAAAAAATTGATAAATTTACTAGCACTTTTGACTTATTACTCTATTATTTGCTTTATCACTAAGAAGCGCGGGAGATTTATGAAAGAGATAATTGCACTCAGCATTCTGATTCCAACTATGCTTATAACTCTGTTTGCGCTACAACAGCCTGTTATATTTGCTTTACAACTGGGAATATTTCTCCCTCTTGTCGTGTTTCAGTGTGCTTCTCAGTTAACAGAATACTGGCACAAGAAGGCCCAAATGATTCATGCTAAGCACAATGGGTCTTACCAGTCACAGATACATTAGCCTAAATAGTGAATTTAACTTATTTGCTCAAAAACTGAATTATGTAGTCAATAGCTTGGCTGGCTTGTGGGTCAATGGGCCTTTGGTCCTGCAAGTCAGCCAATGCTTTTTTCAACACTTTCAATTGCTCGGGAGTTGGCGGCTGGTCATTAAGTAATAATATTTGCCCGTCACCTTCTATTGATATTGCTAGATGTACTTTATTAGCATCAGATAAGTACAAGTATAAATCTTCCGAATATGGGTCAACTCCCTCAATGCTGAACGGCGGCGACATGACTAGTGCCTCGTCAGCCCAAACGGTCGCGAAGCACAGGTAAGCGCTCAATATCATAAAACTAATATTTTGTATTCTCACTGCTTATCCCTCGCTAGGGTTGGAGTTATCTAACCTCATCACTTAAACTAATGCTTTTATTTTATGGCTGTTGGTGACTTTCTATCACTGCCTAACTTTAATCTAAGCACAAGGACTAGCAATGAGCATAGCGGAACTAATTTCACAACTAAAAAACCAACCAAATAGTATTGAGTTTAATGATGTGATGGCTGTCATTGAAGCTAATTATGACTACAGCCCGACAGAGTTTAGTAATGGTGCTGATAATGATCTTGTCGTTAATGCCGCTGGCACCAATGAAGGCTCATGCCGTTTATTTGCCTTCGCTCAATTGAACCTGCTAGATCAAGCGCAGACACTGGCTTTATTTGGACGCTTTTACCGTGAAGATGTACTGCAAAACCCTGAAGGTAACGACCACGGCAATATTCGCAATTTTATTAAGTACGGCTGGAGTGGTATCAGATTCCAAGGCACTGTCTTGGTCGCAAAATAAGCCCCCAGAGAGATATGCAAACTTAGGTTTGCTTATCTTGCTTTCTCTTCACCGCCACAACAAAATTATTTCGTTTTACTCTGAAGCTCTTTCTACTGTAAATAGTCAGCCGACTTATTTGGATTGAGCTCATGTCTGCGTTAATTAAACAACAGCCCCCTTCTGATGGCATTCCAACTCACTTTGAGGCAATCGCTCAGGCATTAATCACGCAAGGCTACTGTATTATTCCTGATGCCTTAATTTCTGAGCCCGACTTAACCCAAGGGTTATTTTTACAGGCTAGCCAAATGCCAGAGCAAGCCTTTAGTATGGCAGGTATCGGCAGACAACAAGATCACATGCAGAATAATTTTGTGCGCCGTGATGAAATTCACTGGATTGATGGTAAAACCCCTGTTGAACAGGCATGGTTAGATTGGAATAAGCGACTACAAAACTTTTTAAATCGACGCCTCTTTCTTGGCTTGTTTTCTTATGAAAGTCATTTCGCCCACTACCGCCCTGGCGCTTTTTATAAGAAACACATGGATGCGTTTCGTGGCGAAGCCAACCGAGTTTTAACGACCGTTTTTTACTTGAACCCAAGCTGGACTACGGAAGATGGTGGCGAGTTAGTGCTCTACCCTGAACATGATCCCGTCAATCAAAATACGATTTTAGAAAAAGTAATGCCTACCTTCGGCACTATGGTGATATTTTTAAGTGAGGAGTTTCCTCATGAAGTGCTACCCGCAATGCGAGACCGATACAGTATCGCAGGCTGGTTCAGGGTTAACAATACCGAAAAGTTAGACCCTCCGCGCTAGGCATTTCAGCGCCAAAGCCAAGCCTGCATCGAAACAAAATGTACCTTATTAGCGGTCATTTCATGTCGATTCAGGCATAACTTGGAGGTCTTTACTTAAACACCCAAAATTTATTTAGGGCAAAAATGACAACAGGGGTAACAAAGGTCAGTAACACCAAATAAACATAATGATGTAGCCCTAACCAATCGATGGTTATTCCAGCCCACGTTAAGTTAAGTAACAAACCGATAGCAGCGGTCTTTGCAAAGCGAATAAAAGCTTTTTTCTGGCTAGTGACGGCCTGAGCCTCAGTCTTAAAAGTCCATTTAAATTGCCCCAAATAAGACACGCTAAAAGCCACTAAGAAACCTAAAATGTTGGCCGGTAATTGCGCAACATTCACCCAAGCGTACAAAGCATGAAATACCATCGCATGGGTGAGCGTCGCCCCTACTCCAACAACAGCAAAAGAAACCAGCTGACCAAGGTTTATATTATGCACATTTATCTGATGCTTCAGCTTGCTGATCATGGCTGTCATAGATTCCCTCAATTACATACAATGGCCGACTTTTCACTTCTTCAAAGATTCGTCCGATATATTCACCTAATATCCCAATACCAATCAGGTTTATCGCACTGAAAAATAAAATTAAGGAAATTAAAGAAGCATAACCAGGCACTTCAACACCTAGCACTAAGGTTTTGAAAATAGTAAATGCCATATAAAGAAACGCGATAACGGCGACACCGGCACCAAGATAGCTCCAGATCCTAAGAGGAGCTGTGGAGAAGCCTAAAATACCGTCTAGAGCAAAGTTCCACAACTTCCAGTAGTTCCACTTGGTTTCGCCAGCAGCACGCTGTGGACGATGGAAATAAACGTACTCGGTTTTAAACCCAGGAAAAGCAAATAAGCCTTTCATAAAGCGAGCCTTTTCCGGCATTTTACGCACTACATCCAGAACCTTTTGATCGATCAAACGAAAGTCACCGGCGTTTTGCGGAATATCCACCTTACTGATCCGACCGATCAAACGATAAAAGGCCATCGCCGTTTTACGTTTAACAAAGTTATCGTCACGTCGATCACTACGAACGGCCACCACGGAATTAGCACCTTGGCGCCATTTCTCGACCATTTCAGTAATTAATTCAGGTGGATCTTGTAAATCCACATCCATCGGGATCACCGCTTGGCCTTTAACATTGTCTAAGCCTGCGGTTAGTGCCACATCTTTACCAAAGTTACGCGATAGATTGATTAAGCGTACATGGCTATCAGGATCAAGTGCTTTTTGATGCAGGATCTCAAAGGTTTTATCTGTGCTGCCATCGTTAACAAACAATATCTCATAAGACGATACCGCCTGCTCTAAGATTGGTGTCAGCGTATCCAAAAATAGATCGATACTTTCTTCTTCGTTCAGCACGCATACCACGACGCTAAGCTCTGGGTTAATAACCATATGTTCCCCTTCTAATGTCTCTCTTCCTTGAGAAAACGTAATATCTAATTATTATTGGCGGCGCATCCAAATCCCTTTTGGCGGCTGACCGTTGCGATTAAAGCCAAACCAATCATAATGGCTTTTTATTTGTTCGTTTATAGCATGCCAGTTTTGCTGCTGGCCAGCATCAAATACCACATATTCTACGCGGTGAGCTTGCAGCCAATCACGACTTCCACCTAAAGTACCAGCATAAAAGCTGCGTATTTTTTCTGTCATTTTCCACACTTGTGGCACTTCGCCATGCCAAGTGCGCAAATGAGAAGGCCAACCCATTAACACCGGCTTATTGTTAAAAATAGCGTAGACACTGGAATGCATGTAAGCGTTATTAGGCACGTTCTCTAATACCACCCCGCGCGGAGCTTGTTTTAAAAAATTAAACATGTCGCGGTTTTCAGGGTTGCTAGTAAACCATTCATGTCCCTGTAGCTTACCCATGTGTGCTTTATTAGAGTGAGTGAGATAGTTAACCACGTCGATCCCCGCACTAGCGGTCAGCAACAATACAATGATTGCAGGCACTTTGATCCATAGCTTTTCTGCACCTAAACAGATAGCGCCAAACAAGACTAATGCGCCAACATATATCCAGCCCCACCATTTCATCACGGTATTGGTACGGATAAACTTACCGCCAGTCGGGTCATCAATGTAAATCATTTCGCTGATCAGCAATAACAAGCCAAACGTAAGCAAGAACACCACCGTCAATTGACGCCACTTTCGATCAAATAGTGCCAATAGCATCAAGGCTAACACTGGCCACTGCATACCAACGAAGCGTGCCCAAGGCGTATGATCATCACCTGTTACTAACTTAACTGGCGTGGATACGCCCCCACTGGTAAAGCCAATTAAGAATGGATATACCAATATTCCGGCAAATAAGCCGCCCCCGATAAGAGCCGCCCAATCCGGCTTTTGCTTTTGCCAGTAAGTTAACGCTAACCAGCCGCAAAGTAACAAACCTTGCAACGGAAATACCCAAGTATTGGTGATCAACATCAATGGCACCGTGGCGCCTAACATCGCGGTGCACAAACGCACTGCTTGCTGTGCTTGAATAGTCATGATCAATACTAGTGTAATTAACAGTATTAAAAAGCCACCTATCGGAGGATGATAATCACCAACAAAATACTGATAGCCAAAGTTTTCTAGTGGTAGGACGCGCAGCTCAAACTGTTCATTTGGCTTGTCGATTGGAAAGAAGATTTCCGCCATCTCAGCATTGGTTTTATCACCGCCCTCATGGGCATTTTCATCATGAGAACCGGTAAAACGAGCACCCCGTACTAAATTCATAAAAGCATGATTAGAGAACTGATGACGATAGCTATTTTCCACATTAGTAATATCGCGCTCACTGGCTGTTTCAACAAATCCTTGTTGCAGAATTTGTGGCTCGGCAGGCTGTTTATAAACTAAGTGCAGTAACGGTGATAAGCCGGTGCCACCAAAAGCCAAGGTGGCGACTAATAGCAATTTAAGCCAAGAAGACTTCACAAAATGACCGGCTAAGTGCCACGCTAACGTGACCGGTAAAGCCATTAAAATACAGAAAGATAAATTGTATGTCGTACCTATATCTAGGCTGAAAATACGCCCAATGAGCGCACCTAGGTAATGCTGGAATGCGTAGTAGAAATCAAATTTATGAGGTGAGTACCAATTATCATCAGGGGGGAGCGTGTCGCCGCCCATGTAGTTGCTTATAAAATAGAGATCGGTAATGCGCTCTGAGCTAACATTGATAGCAGGCAGTGAAAAACGCCATATAAAGGCATATAAAAATGCCAAACCAAATACCAGTTCAGCACTCCAAAAGCCATTGGCTTTAAGCTGATCCTTTTGTTGGTGCACTAGATAAGCACTGGCCAGCGAGGTGATAGGCCAGAGCCAGTTCAGTGAGCCTAAACCAACAAAGTGTTCAACAAAGAAGAACACTAGGGCAAACAGTAAAACGCCTAAGGCACGCGCTAAGGCAAAGTTAGGTAGCCAACGACGGCAAAACAAGGTTAAGCCCGCTAGATTAAGCCAAATAATCCCCAGCGTGAGGGTGAGATAAATATAATGCATGGTTAATGACTTCCTTGTTCTTTACGCTGCCAAATACCCAGTCTTAAATCGCCATATTCTTTAAACGGCAGCCAAACATAATCGCGAGCAATCTGCTGCTGGATCAACAGCCAACCCTGTTTGTTTCGATCAAAATCTGATTGTCGATAAACAATGTATTCAATTTTATACTTTGCTAACCAATCCAAGCTATTGTCTAATTTCCCTTCATACAGTAGCTGCGCTTCACGCCCACGTTGGTAAATAAAGTCAGAGTTACTACGCCATTGCTTTTGATGCGACGGCCAACCGGTAAATGAAGGTTTATTGGCAAACAATGCCATCGCCGATGCAGAGGTGTAAGCCATACGATCTAGCCCTTCTAACACCACACCATCAGGTGCGTCTTTTAGGTATTGCAGCATTTGCCTATTTTCTGGCAACTTAGTTAGCCAATGATGGCCATTAAGCTTACCAAACGATGACTTGTCCGCAGCGTCGAAATACTCAATCATGGTAATGCTATAGCTACCCAACGCTAATACCGGGATCAAGCTGACCCAGCGCAACCACTTGCTTTGTTTAGCAAATAATATACTGCCTAGAGCGACTAGCATGAATACCTGCGTCCATGACCACCATTTTAAGCTAGTGTTAAAACGCTCCCAGACACCGCCCATGGGATCATCAATAATAACTAACTCTGCTAAGCCTAAAAACAGTCCACTCATCACCATGATAAAGGCAACAATTGGAAATTTTCGTACCATAAATGCAGCTAAGCACCATAAGCAAAGTAGTGGCCACAGCACCAAAAGCCATTGCTTAAAGTCAACATGTTGACCTTCACCAACCCACTTTATCGGCGTGCTTAACGCTTGGCTGGTGAATTCAAATAAAAAAGGATAAGACAGGATCAGCGGAACCAGACCGCCAATCAAAACAGATTTATAACAAAGTGAACGGCCACTAACCTGACGATATATCAGCCAACCAAAAACCAGTAACGCTTGTAATGGCACCACCCAAGTATTCGTAATTAACATCAGTGGCCCGGTTGCCACTAAAATCGCGGTTAGTATGCGTTGCTGAAATAAACGAGTATTAATACGCTCTAATTGGAAAATACAGGCAAGGGCTAGCAGCAATAAAGCAAAACTACCTAAAGGTGGGTGATAATCACCTTGAAAGGTCAGATAACCGATGGTTTCAAGTGGCAACTCCAAATTGGTATCAGGTGCAACTCCTAGCGTTTCTTTAGCAAACTCAGTATTCATCCTAGCATCGTACATACCGATATAGCGCACGCTAGCCCACAGTTTACTTTGCGCAGAATAAGTCGGTTGATTCTCTGGATAGTCATAAAGGTAAGAAACAAAAGGGGAAACACCCGTGCCACCTGCTACAACTGCCAACAACAGTACAATTTTTAAGTATTTGTTGCGACACCAAGTGCTGACAATTGACCACACTAAGCTAAACATAAACGCCATCATCACAGCGCTGGCTAAATTATAGGAATGACCAACACTAAGGTTTAGGATTCGGCCCATTAAAGCTGCAGCATAGTGCTGAAAACCGTAGTAGAAATTGAAAGTGTAACCCGGTAGCCAGTTATCTGGCGGAGGCAGCTGGGCGCCAGCATAGTAGTTACTGACAAAGGACAAGTCGGTAAGTGCTTCTGAGCTACCATCAATTTCCGGAAAAGCCATCTTCCAGAGCAAACCATAGAGCAAGCCAATAACAAATACGACTTCGTGCTTCCACAGCATTTGCTTAAAACATTGTCGTTGCTGATACAAAAACCAAACAGAAGCAAGAGTGGTGAGAGGCCATAGCCAATGCAACTGACCCAAGCCAATGTAATGCTCAGTAAAGAATAAAACTAGACAAAATAATAAGGTGCCAGCGAATTTACCAACCGCATAATGCCCCAAGTATCGTTGCCCAACAACGGCCACTGCAGCCAAATTCGTGCAGAGAATTAGCAAGGTCATTGCTAAAAAAATCAGACTCATAGCCCAAAACTTCCATGATAGTGCGAAATGATTAATTGGCCTAAGCCAGTTAAGTAGCTTCTTCCCGTTACAATCCTTGTCTCAGGAGCGTGCAGTGTAACAAACAACAGCCCGTTTATCTTCGACCAGTTTGGCAAAAAAATGCTAGTAACTGCGGGTTTCCAGCAAAAAAAAACGCTGGTAAACAAGATTTTGATCATAACGCTTGGTATAAAAAAGGCTACCCAATGGTAGCCTAGTCAATTTATACTGAGAAACCCTTTTAAATCAATCAAGTACTAAATTATCCATTACATTCTGCAATTGTAGCCCTTTCGACTGACGAATTTCTGCTCTTTTGAGTTTGTTATGAACTAACTCTAATGTCACACAAAGGGGTTTTTGTACTTCTTTATCAAAGCAATAAATAGTGAAGTGTGTTTCTAATCCAACTTTTTGCTTTGGCGTACTGCGAATAACAGACACCAACGAAAGATTGTCACCAGCAATAGGACTATTATTTAAATAAAAAGTCTGACTATTAATCAGTTTCTTAACTAAACGAACATCCGCTCGACGTTGTTTGTACAACAATGCAAAGGTAATCCCCAGCAAAGCAAAAATGGCAAAATAAAAAATCATACACCCTACTCCTTTATAAATAAGCAATTGAAATAAAAGCTGTCATAACAATTACTCTGACCCGTCTCTACATCCTTGCAAAGAACGAACTGTTAAAACTATAAACAGTACTAGAGACAAATTTTGCCTGATGAATTGAAAAAAAAATGTTGGCTAGGTCTAATTTAGTTTCAGTTTTAGATTTTAATGACTAAATTATTTATTTTAGAGGCTATCAATAGTTTTTTTAATGAGAAATACGGACAAAATGATTAGTTTTGCCCGTGTGATTAGGTTATTTAAGCGCAGCTGTTAATATTTCACGACTGCGCTCAAGTGTTATAGCTTGATGCTCACCAAGTGCCACCATGCCATGCTGCTCTAGCTGGGCAAGGATAGTATTAATTGCAGCCTCTTTATCGCTACCATATTCAACCAGCTGAGTGGCAACGCCTAAACCTTGGTAAAAGTGCTCTATGGCATCGATTGTACGCTCAGCTAAATCTTCACTGGGGTCCAGATTAAATACCGCTTGGCCCATTTGCTCTAACTTTACGCGCTTTGCTTCAATCTGATTGCGGAGCAGCCACGGCTGTACTATCGCCAGTGAGCGGGCATGATCAACACCGTATAAAGCAGTCAGCTCATGGCCGATCATATGTGTCGCCCAATCTTGTGGCACACCTGACCCAATTAAGCCATTTAGCGCTTGGTTAGCTGTCCACATTAAGTTCGCTCGCCATTGATCATTATCGCGTTGTTCATATTGCTCAGCCAACGTTTTAAGGCTAATTAATAATGCTTGTGCATAGCCATCTTGTACAAATGCGCCAACTGGCATGGTTAAGTACTGCTCACAAGTATGTACCCAAGCATCCACAATACCGTTTATCAACTGACGCTCTGGTAAGGTTTTCATTACATCTGGATCCATTACAGCAAACTTAGGCTGCACTGCCGGCGCAAAGAAAGCCAACTTATCTTGAGTGGCTGCGCGAGTGATAACAGCCCCCATGTTTGATTCAGACCCAGTGGCCGGTAATGTTAAGATCGCACCAATGGGTAAAGCTTTGGTCACTTGGTGCTTACCTGTCAAAATATCCCAACCTTCACCATCATATAGCGAGGCTGCAGCCACATATTTAGCGCCATCTATCACCGAGCCACCGCCCACCGCGAGGATGTAATCAAGCTGTTGTTCTTTCACCAGTTCAACCGCGCGATCTAACGTTTCAGCCGTTGGGTTGGCTTCAACACCGGCAAACTCTACAAACTGATGTTGTTTCAGACTATCAACTACTTGGTCATAAACAGCGTTGTGTTTAATCGAGCCACCACCGTACAAAAACAGTACCTTTTTATCACTCGGGATAGCATGACTAATGCTGGCTATTTGCCCTTGACCAAAATGGATCTGTGTTGGATTTACATAAGAAAATTTCATTCGATGCCCTCGCAGTCTCTTGCAGTTATGGGGTTCTAAGTGGTTTATACAACCTAAGCATGTATATTAGTCGCTAAACCCGCTTTAAAATAGGCATATTCTGCGCGATTTATTGCCTATTCCTACCAAAAGAGATATGTTGGATTTTATTTACCGCTATCAAAAAAAGGGTAGAACATGCACCCCTTAGGTCAATTGATGTTGTCTTATGCAATACAGCACAACTTAGAGCAGCTGGACGGCGTTGTTGATACTGCGATAAAAAGCGTTAAGTTTTATCGTACTGGCCAGAGTAGCCAGCGCCAACCTTTGTTGTATCAATCTGGCATTATCATTATGGGGCACGGTGACAAAAGGGTGCATTTAAATGAGCGGGCGTTCAGTTACGGGCCAGGTGATTACTTGGTGCTAGGTGTGCCTTTGCCGCTAGAATGTGAAGCTTTTAGCCGAGATGACCAACCTATTTATGGCATCGCCATTGACGTAGATCCACATACATTATTGCAACTGGTTAACCAACTAGAAAAGCATCACGCTAACACAACCGCTTCGGTCGCTCCTGAGTGTGGACTGGTCGCAGAACGAATGGATCAAGCGATGCTGCAGACTTGTGAAAGGTTACTGCAGTCATTACTAAACCATGCTGAAGCCGAAATTTTAGGAGAGCACCTTGTCACAGAGCTGATTTATAGAATTTTGACAGGGCCGAGAGGTAATGTTTTGTTTAATCTTGCCAAGCAAGATGGCCATTATGCGCGCGTAGCCAAAGCGCTCACTTTAGTACATCAAGACTATTCCCAACCGCTTACTGTTGACAACTTAGCTGCCAGCGCGAGTATGAGTATATCGGCATTTCATCGCGCTTTTCGACAGGTAACACTAGAATCACCGTTACAATATTTAAAGAAAGTTCGCCTTAATAAAGCAAAAGAACTGATCACATTAGAAGGTAAAAGGGTCAATGATGCAGCTCATTTGGTGGGTTACAGCAGTCCTTCTCAATTTAGTCGAGAGTTTAAAAGACATTTTCAAACAACCCCCAAAAAAATTACAGTTTAGCTACTCGAAATGAATCAACAGAGCCCTTTATCAAACCACTTTCGAGTGGTTTTTTGTTTGGTGTGAGTTTTTTCTTCAAACGTAAAAAAGCCCGACTCTTTCGAATCAGGCTTCTACTGCTCGCTATGAGCTAAATTGGCGCTTGGCGGTGTCCTACTCTCACATGGGGAAACCCCACACTACCATCGGCGCTGCTGCGTTTCACTTCTGAG
>NZ_JAUOPX010000146.1:0-303 GCF_030547455.1 Motilimonas sp. 1_MG-2023
CTACAAATGACTTATACCAAGAATTTAAGGGGCCTAAATATACAGGTTCAGATATCTCAACAAATTGGTCAGCTGTGATATCGATAATAATGGAGTCGCAGTCTAACCAAGCGTGGCTGTTCCCGTTTTCACGGCGACCAGCTACATATGAAAAGGCTCCGTAGCCAAGCTCCTTAAGTACTTCAGCTAAGTCTTCACAAGTGTCGCCACAAGCGCCATAAGGAAAATCTCTGACAGTAATGGGGAGGCTTTCCTTGTTTATCGTTTCAAATGCGGCTCTAATTTTCGCTAGATCATCTCTCA
>NZ_JAUOPX010000147.1:0-298 GCF_030547455.1 Motilimonas sp. 1_MG-2023
TAGCTCAGCTGGTAGAGCGCAACCTTGCCAAGGTTGAGGTCACGAGTTCGAGCCTCGTGTACCGCTCCAAATTAAAAAATCCGATTCAGTGGCAAGAATCAAACAGATTACTAACTGTATATAAAGAGTAATTGTGATGCGGTACTAGCTCAGCTGCTTCACAGAGAGGCGCAACCTTGTTTGTGACTTTCTAAAAGTATGAGTTAATTGTGATGCGGTACTAGCTCAGCTGCTTCACAGAGAGACGCAACCTTGTTTGTGAATTTCTAAAAGTATGAGTTAATTGTGATGCGGTACT
>NZ_JAUOPX010000148.1:0-296 GCF_030547455.1 Motilimonas sp. 1_MG-2023
TGCGGGAGCTGGATTTGAACCAACGACCTTCGGGTTATGAGCCCGACGAGCTACCAGACTGCTCCATCCCGCGACTGAATTCTAATATATTTTTTACAAGTGCTTTGACTTTTACAAATTGGTTGCGGGAGCCGGATTTGAACCAACGACCTTCGGGTTATGAGCCCGACGAGCTACCAGACTGCTCCATCCCGCGACTAAATTTGTACTTTCTCTTAGATTGGTTGCGGGAGCTGGATTTGAACCAACGACCTTCGGGTTATGAGCCCGACGAGCTACCAGACTGCTCCATCCCG
>NZ_JAUOPX010000149.1:0-295 GCF_030547455.1 Motilimonas sp. 1_MG-2023
AGGCATTGGGGATATATGCCTTGAAAGTGACAATACTCCCGCTTTTGTTGAGTTCCGAAATATTACTGTTCCAACCGCAACTCAGCGGCCTGTGCTTGATGGCAGTTTGCTTTTGACGTTGATCTCTAACCTCTCACTAAACTACTTATCTTTATTGTCTAAAGACGCCCTGCAGTCTGTTTTTCGCGCATACGATTTTAGAGCGTTGGTTGATCGCCAAGCTGAAAAAATTGCCAAGCAACGCCTTGATGGCGTTGTCGCTATAGAAACACAACCCACCGACCGTATTTATAAG
>NZ_JAUOPX010000150.1:0-294 GCF_030547455.1 Motilimonas sp. 1_MG-2023
CGATACTGGGCTTGAACCAGTGACCCCCGCCTTGTAAGGGCGGTGCTCTCCCAACTGAGCTAATCGCCCAACTTTATTTTTTACTTCAAATTTTTTGTTCTCTACCGGCACCTCGTATCAATCGAAGTGGTGGGCGACACTGGACAATTAATCTGTCCCCGCATTATAAATAGTGCGGTGCTCTCCCTGTAGAGTCTTTATTTTCTCTATCGGCACTTCGTATCAATCGAAGTGGTGGGCGACACTGGACAATTAATCTGTCCCCGCATTATAAATAGTGCGGTGCTCTCCCTG
>NZ_JAUOPX010000151.1:0-293 GCF_030547455.1 Motilimonas sp. 1_MG-2023
CGAAAGCGATTAAATTTAACAAATAGAAAAAGAAATTCATTATATAGAAAAAACCATTATGGATAAACTCAAATTACTTAAATAAATGGATAAAGTATTAAAATAAAAAAATAAACAAAAAAAATAAAAAAAAAATGATAATTTTAATAATTATTTTAGAAAAAAGTAAAACATAAAAGTAAAAAAATTAAAAAAATATTATTCTGTATGTTATGAAATTTACGTTAAAGACTGACAAGGTGAGCGGGTTTATATTTTTTTCGATCCAACCAAGATGCAAGTGATTAAAGATG
>NZ_JAUOPX010000152.1:0-291 GCF_030547455.1 Motilimonas sp. 1_MG-2023
TGTTGGCAGTGTGCGCTGCTTCCAGTGGTTGGTTTGTCCATCGCGATAACGAAACGTGACGTTATCCTTGGTGATGTCAATGATGTCTTTGTCGGGCAGCACGCCGCGATACAAGTAGCGCGAGAGATACTTCAGCGTTGGTAAGCCTTCGCCCACGGCGCGACAATCCACCACCCATTTTGGCGGCAGGTGATTGGGCAGGCTCAAGCTTGGGTGTTGATTGATGGCTTCAAGCATTCTGGCGCGCCACACTTTCGCCAGTGCAAAGGCGTTAAACAAGTAGTCTTTTTT
>NZ_JAUOPX010000153.1:0-291 GCF_030547455.1 Motilimonas sp. 1_MG-2023
GAGTGACTCCGCGTGGTAATACAGAAAAATAAGTTTAGTCATTTTACTTATTAAAAAAGCTAGATAGGCTCGCTTTTTTAATACTGAATGTTACTCAGCTGAGTACTTAACTAGGTTTTTTAATTTGTTAAGCTTTGGTCGCTAAATTTTTCAGTGATTGCTGGGTAGCCTGAAACACGAATAAGCTTTTCATTGCCAAACACTAGCTCCATTTGCGATTGTTCTAAATTTTCACCGCCGGGCTTGAAATAATATAGGTAGTACCATTTATTACTATCAAATGTGTCGATC
>NZ_JAUOPX010000154.1:0-290 GCF_030547455.1 Motilimonas sp. 1_MG-2023
AACAACGACGAAAACGCCAGCTGCTGGGTACGCGTGTCTCAAGGTTGGGCCGGCACCCAATACGGCATGATGGCCATCCCACGTATTGGCCACGAAGTGATTGTCAGCTTTTTAGAAGGCGATCCAGACCAACCGATCATCACAGGTCGCACTTATCATGCCACCAACAAGCCACCTTACGCCCTGCCCGAGCATAAAACCCGCACCGTGCTACGCACCGAAACCCACAAAGGCGACGGCTACAACGAGCTGCGCTTTGAAGACGAAGTGGGCCAAGAAGAAATTTACAT
>NZ_JAUOPX010000155.1:0-288 GCF_030547455.1 Motilimonas sp. 1_MG-2023
ATACCAAAGCTAAACGCAGCAATGGATTTGTTTCGTTTGTATCCTTGTTTTCAACGGGTGGCATCTTGCTCGGGGAGATGTCGTTGATCTTGGTTTTGTCCGTGATGAATGGCTGTGAAGAGAAACAAAAAAAGCGCGTACTAGGCGCTATCCCTCACGTGGTGATCACCAATCAAGCGCAATTGTTGCATGATTGGCAAAGTGTGATGCGCGATATTGGTGATATTGCTAATGTTGATGGTGTATCGGCCATGGTCAACGCTGAAGCCATGGTGCAATCCCCTTAAC
>NZ_JAUOPX010000016.1:0-102945 GCF_030547455.1 Motilimonas sp. 1_MG-2023
TATCGCCACAAAAGGCTGAAGCAGAATACTTCAAAACTTATAACGAGGTGGCCAGTTTTAGTTGACCACTACACTACGCTCTACAGCCAATTGCTCCAATATGTCACTCTGATGCGGAAACGGCGAAATATCAAAGAAATGGGTGGGGCTAGCCTCAAAATCTCCGCGCTGCTGGTTCAAGGCTTTTTTGAGTTTCTCGCTGCTCTTTGTGTCCCCGCTAAAATGTTCGAATTCATTGGATGCCCAATAAGTTTCAAAAGTACTCAATGATTTATTGATAATATGTGGGATTTCTTGCGAGGTAATTTTTAAATTCCACTCTAAGCCATTGGTTAGCGCTGAATGGGAAAGATTGGAAGATCCGATATAACCGGTGTGGTAGCCAGTGTTGCGCAAAAATAGATAGCTCTTAGCATGTAACCGTTCACGCTCTGTGTTGTAACTCAGCTTGACTTGGGTATTGGGCAAACTCGCCAAATATTCCACCGCTTTCGCGTCGGTAGCTCCCATGTATGAAGTGGTGATAATTTTTAGCTCACGGCCGCTAGACGTAAATTCTTCTAGCTCTTTGCGAAAAATTCGGATCCCAGCCCACTTAATAAATGACACTAGCCAGTAAATCTTATCTGCAGACAAGATCTCTCGCTTTAATTCAGATTCCAGCGACAATCCTGCATTGCTGCCACAAAACAGCTCACTTTGCGTTAAACCTGTTAGAGGAAAAACATCCTTAATGTAATTTTTTAAATCGGCTGAGATTGGATTTTCTAACTCGTATAGCGCGGTCAGAATTTTGCCTTGGCTAGCAAGCAAGTTGTCTTCAATAAAATCGCTATTTTGAATTTGCGTTTTAAGCCAAAGAAGCAATTGGTTGGACAAAGCAATTTGCTGTTGCAGGCGATCATCGCTCGCAGGCACTGAATCAATCGCATACTCAAGAATGTGCGAAAGGAAGCGAGATAACCAAGTGGATGCTTCGGCGCTATTAAGCTCACGTTCGCCAACATAGAACCGCTCTCGGTCAATGTGACCCTCGATAAGTTGGGTTATAAGCTGCTCATAAATTCCGACTTGTTGCATATGTTCCCTTGGATTCTGATGACTTGTTGTCAAAATACCTAAACGTTAAATGCCGGTTGTTTCATAGCTAACTCGGCCCGGCTGATCCCCAGCCGCTTAGCAACGGCTTGCCATTGCTTAACCGCATTTAATACTTCATCGTAAATTTGCGTGGCTTGGGTTTGAGATAGTCGGAAGAAGTCTTTTACGTCAAAGGCTAATTGGTAGTCTAAAGCGTTGTCTGCATCGGTAATGTTCAGATGCAGGCCATGCTTACCCACTATCGGGTTTAAATCATAAGCGGGTGATAACTTCCAACCCTTCTTTGTTAATAAAAATCCATGGTTACGCAGGTGATCATCGGTGTTGGACACGGCAATATTAAACACGATACGTCGCCATAACTGTGCTAAATCAGCTTCGGTTTGTGCACCAGAATTGGAAATAAATTCAGCAATTTCTAAGTAGCTGGCACCTTGAGATTGTTCACCATCATAGTATTGTAGTTGAGTCATGGCCGATGAAAAATGCAGCCGCTGATCGCCGTCGCGGTCAAACCGTTTGGTTAAAAAGGTATGATGCCCAGAGGAAAACTGCCTAATCTCACTTGGAAACATGTCAACACCTGCCGCCAAAGCCAATTCATAACAGACCATCTCCCACGCCCCCACATCAAAGGTATCATTTAAGTTGGGAAACTTGGCAATCCACAAGTGGCCTTGTTCATCTGCCACACAAGCCTTGGGTCTTGCACCACCTAATGATGAGCCTGGAGAAATCAGCATCTTCAACCAGCGATAATACTCGTCACTGTCGATGTTATCGTCTTTTTCAATCTGCATTGCTGCGTGCTCTAGCTCTCGCAAAAAAGCCATTGGCGGCGCAGCAAACTCAGAGTTGTCATCTAAGAAAGCATCCGAGCCTGCTTGCTTAAATCGAATACCACCCATCCGGTAAGAGTCATGTACGCCCAACAGGTAATCCAACTCGTTTAATCGACTTGTTGCTCGAATGCCTTTGCGCGCTTCAATGGCCGCACGCCGCTGCATTAAAATACGTCCCCATCTATCAGGCGACGAATCAAGAAATGCACGGAAGTTTTTATCGGCTTCATCGTTGTAGAGTACACCGGAGTGAAGCGTCAGGATTGGATCAATTTGCAAGCGATAGGCTGAGGTTAAAAATGCTTTATCGTAGGCAAAACTAAACACGCCACCTCTGCTTGAATCGCTGTAAGAAAGCAGCCCTATTAGCAAAGGCGCTTCAATTGGCTGCCAGTCGGCATAGACTTCGACAATTTCACGGCTCATCTTGAACCTTCCAGCAATTTTATGTTTTGCAGCTTGATACCCACTTCATCATGGGCGGCCATTTCTGCAAAGTTGCTTTCCATGCCAAGGACGGCCATCACTTTTAAGTAAGTGCCTATGGCAACGCCAGGATCACCTGCGAAGACTTTGTTCACGGTTTTATGATCAAAGCCAGTACGCTCACACAGCAGCTTTTTAGTAAAACCACGTCGCTTCATCGCCAACAGCAAGTCTTCACCAAAATGAGTCAGGATTTTGCGCTGCTTTGGAAACAGTACATTGTGTAAATCACGCTTAGCCATATCACCAACAAAAGGGACTATATTCCCATTATTTAATCATTACTCGGAATATAGTCCAGCTTTGAAGCCCAAGCAACTCCAATAAGTCAAACACGGGACTATATTCCCATTTTACTCATTATAATTGGATTTATATCCTACTTTTAGGTTTATTTTGCGCGTTGGCCAAGGCGATGATGTGAATCCCTGAATACTAAAGAGTACCAAATTACACTTTTATGCGCATAAAAATGTAAAATTCCGCACTTTTCTGCGCGTAAAAGTGTGAAATGCAAGTTGAGTACTCGTCTATGCGTTTTACTGAACGGTATTTTTTGCTAACAGCATTTGACCTGTCTATAACTTCATAGTTTATCGTCATTAACGCCCTGGTCTGTTTAAGCCAGTCGCCCGATTGTAAAAAATTAACGGAAAGGACGTTTTATCTGTGTATCGCATTTCTGAGTTAGCTGAAAAAGTCGGGCTGTCGCGATCAACCTTGCTTTACTATGAGAAGCAAGGCCTGTTGCATGGCACACGCCAAGACAACGGCTACCGACTTTATTCAGAAAAAGATGCTCAGCGGCTGCATTTATTACAGCAACTGCAAGCCGGTGGCTTAACGCTCAAGGAATGTAAGGCTTGCCTAGACAGCAAAGTAGAGCGCGAAGTGCTGAAGAGCCGCTTGCAACAATTGGAGCAAGATATAGCTCAAAAGCAACAGGCTCGAGATTTACTCGCCGCCTTGTTGGGTGAAGGCTCACTGCGGCCCTGGCATCAACTGACTGACAAATTAGCGCCGGATGTCCATCTGGATTGGTTAAAACAGCAAGGTTTTAATGAACAACAAGCCCTGCATTTAAAATGGTTGTCAAAAGATATGAACGAACACGATCAATATATGGCCGACTTTATGAGAGTATTCCAACGCTTAGAGCGTTGGGGGCCGGGCTGCGATGCCGATACACTAAAAGCGTTATCAACGCTGCCAACAGCGCCAACCCAGATCGTTGATATTGGCTGTGGCAAAGGTTTTTCAACCCGTTTATTGGCACGGCACAC
Source organism: Motilimonas sp. 1_MG-2023 (assembly GCF_030547455.1). NCBI lineage: Bacteria > Pseudomonadati > Pseudomonadota > Gammaproteobacteria > Alteromonadales > Motilimonas > Motilimonas sp. 1_MG-2023. The sequence goes on from NZ_JAUOPX010000016.1 coordinate 3,713, forward strand.
CCAAGCACAGATCGTGGCAGTAGATAACGAGCAAAGTGCACTGGATGAACTCGGTGAACGCCTTGCTGAGCAGGAGTTAGATACCCGCATTACCTTAAGCTGCGCCAGCATGACGGACCTGCCCTTTGCCCCTGCCAGCTTTGATTGCATCTGGTCAGAAGCGGCGGCTTACATAATGGGTGTTGAGCAAGCGTTAACCCAGTGGCGTAAATTACTGACTGATCGTGGCTATATGATAGTCAGTGATTTGGTATGGTTAACCGATAGCCCAAGCCAAGAAGCTATAGCGTTCTGGGCAGGTGAATACCCAGATATGCAAACCATCGAAAAACGCTTAGGGCAAATGCGCCAAGCTGGTTTTGATGTGATGGATCATTTCACTCTGAGTGAACAAGCATGGCACGATTACTATCAACCGCTCAAAGCACGAGTTGCAGAAATAAAAGCAAGCATGCCAAACTCAAACGCCCTTGCAGATATGGAGCAAGAAATTACGATTTATGAACGCTACCTAGGCGAGTTTGGTTATCAGATGTTTGTGCTACGCAAAGGGGCGTAACAAGTTGTCTTTTAGCAAATAGTTGCGTATAGCCAATTAGATGGTACGGTTACAATCGTATCCATTTTGGAATATATTTTGACTATAAGATTCCTCAGTATAGTTACACTTCACTACGCCAATACAATCTGGTTCATCACCTAGCTAAGTATTGGGTTATCGTATCACTATCCCAATGGCCGTGGTTTATAGAATCATCGTAAGGCTCGGTCCTGACGGGCACCACCAAGAAGTCGATTTTGGGTTTTCGACTGAATGGCTGGCTGCCTTTTATTTTATTATCCAGCATTATTTTCAACAGTTTGGCACTAAATATCGGGGCCGCATCATGTTTAATGACTTCATTATTGAGCAAGTCTTCCACTGCAGAGCTGACCTGAACATCAACATTTTTTAAGCTCTCTGGGCGATAGAAGGTGCTGGTTGGCATGGCTAAATCGCAGTGAATAGAGTAGTGGCCAGTAGCGGTTTTTAGAAAAGTGGCTGCGCCATAATTTACCGGTCCGGCCTCCTCGGTGATGACCAATTGATAACAATCTGCCAGTTCAAACCCTTCAATAATGTCGCCGCCAAAGGCTGTCATGGCTTCAGGGTATTCCCGACCTTCAAGCAAGCAGGGCTCAAACGTGACACCGGTTATTCCCTCACGTTCACATAAAGATTTGAACTTAGCTGAGACCAATATACTTGGCGATGAGTATACGATGTCTAAGCCCAGCAAGTGGTCTGGCCAAACTCTCTGTCTATTGGCCTGCCACTGTTTAGGAAAGGACAACGTTCCCTTAAACAGGTGTTCTTGATATGAAGCATAGGAAGCAGCCAACTCTTGTCTGATTGGACCATGTTTGATGATCGCTCTTTCATCCCCTTTTAATAAAAGATTATAAAAAGGAAATCGGTTGATACTCTTGTTTGTCGTGGTGACCACCCAGCTCAATTCGTCTTCTGTGTACAGCTCAGCGGCCAGATTTTCTTCAAGGAAACCTGAGACTTGGGCTTCGCCATAGAGTTTTATCATCGGGTAGTTCCTTTTTAGTATTGGACCATCATAGGGTCAAAAGTAACACTGCCCAAGTGAGCCTGGCTCCAAACACTGAAGGCCTATAGTTTTTACTGAATATTCTCTATTCGGTTGCTGCACGGCTTTTATGCTCATAACAGTGTACTTGAGTAATATACTATAGGCTCTTATTGCTCTTCGCAATTACGCCCACTCAATGTTCACGTATTGCTGCTAAATACTAAACTCAAATGTCTGAGTCAGCAGCAGTTGGATATTCGCCTTTCTTGGCAAACGTTTTTTATTTGCATAGCGCTTTGGGTCAACGGTGATAAATCCCCAAAACTGTAAAAAATGATTAATAAAGCGCGCTTCAATGCGCATGCTGAGGTGCTGTTGTGAGGTGTCATATGTATCGCGAGGGAACTGGCTCACAAGATCAGGAAAAGCGATGCATACTTCTGCAATGAGTTGATCAATAGAACCGTGACTTTGCAGTCGCCATAGCATAAATAACCAAAAGGTTCGTAAATCTACATTGTCTTGCCAGCTATCGAGATAGCCCCAGTTGTACTGAGTAATAGCCGCCTCTAACATGGGCTGGAAGAAAATGCTGAGACCATGGCTTTGATACTGCTTCTGCGCGGTTTTTTTAATCTGAAAGCGGCCATTTCGACGATAAATAATTCCAGCAATTTCAGCCAACACTCGCGTGTAATGAAGGGCTATAAACTTGTCCTCATTGCTACCCATATAGTCGCTAATACTTGGCTCCAGTTCATACTCTGCGACTGCAAACTCAGGCAGTAAACCACTGGCTTGCTTAACCAGTTTTGTAGGTAAATTACCTTTACTCGTCGCTTTAAATGAGCCACCTTGTTGCACGGCTTCATCTAAAATAAGCGCCAGATAACGCATCACGGGGCAGGAGGATAAGTCTACTGGTGTATTAATCGTCACCCCAATCAATTCGTTAAACGGGGCATACAGCCAGTTAGCCATTTGTGTGGGTGAAAGACCACAAAAATCAGTATGAGGTTGGTTGTTCCTTTGTGCCATTTTACGCTGCACCACCCGGCTTAACTCATCTAGGGTTAGATTCGGGTTCATTGCTACAGTTTGCGCAATATCATCAAACACGTCAGCCTGTTGTTTAGCAGCATTATTCATACAACAACGCTGATATATTGTGCTACTTCCACATGGGCAAGGATCGTTTCGGCTTATCTTCATGCTAGGTCACTCTGCGCTATTTATTTTTTAACCGCAGCGTCATTATATCTGCTCAATTCACTATTCCAAGACTGCTTTTTATTCTAGATATGGCGCTATTTGAGCATGGCTTGCTACTGACCTGTCAACAAAATTGATAACTCCAAAGTATAACGGCTAAATAATATTAATCACTAAAGTGGTCAAGAATGGCAGACCCTTTAAGAACTAACTAATGGAAAAAACCGAGCTAGCCAAGTTATGAAAACTTGGCTTTATTAGCATTTACATTAAATCATTAATAGAACATGGCATGGCTTTACTCAGGCCATGTAACGCAAATATATCATGGCCGAGTACATCGGCATGATGGCGATTAACACACTCGCCAAAGTCTTGAGTAATGCCTTGGTATTGAAATCTGCGGCTGGGTAACCCCATCCAAGTTTCACGCTTTTGTCCTATTCGACTTTTTCCACTCCACAGTATGCGGTTTTTGACTGTATATACCTGACTGTGTTGGTTTTGGTAGTAGTGCTGGTTACCCTGCATTTGCTGATATAAGGCTAAAATTTCAGCCCGATTAAGATTTTTCAAGCTACTTTGTTTCAACCTTGAGCCCCAACCTAGCAATACTTTTTCCATAAAGTCTCGAGTAACATTACCTGGGCCATTTAGCCGCTTTTCTCCCGAGCTACCACCTGTTGTATCCGAGTTACCAACCAAGGTGGCATGACGTCCAGGCATGTAGCTCGTGTAATATTTAGTACTGGAATGCAGCCTTGGCATCCTCGCTTTAAAACCAAATGAGCGTTCGTCTGCAGCAAATAAACACACAATTTGTTTAACATTACTACGCAATGTTTTGTAATCTTTGAATGCATTCACACCACCCGGAACAGGGTCACAAGCAAATATATTGACTGGAATATTGCTGAGTTGAGGATCTTTGGCCATTCGGTTTGCTAGCTCAAAACAGCTAACCCCGCCGCGACTCCAGCCAACCATATTAACTTGAGTGATCGGGTTTAGGCGCCGCTCTGCGGTAATGTTACCACGCTGCAATGACATTGCATGCTTAAGATCTCCAGCCAGTTCTTTCGTATCTCTTTGCCATTCTTCGTATGCCGACGTAGTTAAACGTTGCCATAGGCTGGGTTTCTTTTCCGACAGCATATCTTCAGCACGCCTTTGATAGTTTCCCTTATCAACAAAGCCCCCCCGCAGAACATTTAAAACATGGTTCATGTTACTATCAATACCACGACCCATAGTTCCAAGGGTATTACCATAAGTGTCATCCTTGGTATGCTTCATCCATTCACTTTGGTTCCCGCTACCCACGCCGTCTACTTGTAAATAATCTAATGTTTCTTGACCCACTGCATTTTTGGCTAAGGTCGAAATAAGCTCACCTTCAAAATAGTTACGGTGGCCATGGTCATTGGCATTTGAGCCAGTACCACAAAAGAAAACAGTGAATATAGCCATGTTTGTTACCTCATCAAACCGAATCAGCAACAAGCATAGCAAGTGAAGAAATAGATTTTGTTAGCAATTAAGTCCAACTTGTTTGAATTTTACAATTTTTTAACTAATGTCTCATTTTTCAATGGCTTTCCTCACAACGGACTCTATACTCATCCTTATTTATTGCGCTGATGAAGATGTCGCAAGCCATACAAGGAGTTTTTATGTTATACGGGCAGGCAGCAGTGACAGAATCAGGGATCCCTCCCACTCATGCTAACGTTTTTAGTCAGGTCGCTCAAAATCAAAACAGTATTATCATTTCTCGCTCTGTCGGTAAGTATGCGACTCAACTTATTCTAGAAAACTACGCCACCAAAGGTTTCCACATAAAGACCAAATCTTGCAATTGGGGACCTATGGCTGGTTTTGTGTTGGCCGACCCTCGCTTTTCAAAAAATGGGGTCGCGGCAGATAAAGTACGTAGCCAATTGAAAAGTGTAAACAGTGCACTTCATGAAGGCGCTACCTTAAAAGGGCTGTTTATTACCGAAGCTCGCCGTCGCGCTCTACCTGCACTTTTTGCTGGAGATGGCTCAACAACTTATGTCGAGCATCATGTTTCCGATAATGAGCGCCGCATCAGCACATCGAAAGGCGGACTCATTCTAGAGTTCATATTGAAACGACAATTGCCACATCGCGTAACAGGAGGAGGAACTACCCGCTTGTGGGCTGTGTGCTATCGCCATCGTCATCAACTACCAGAAAAAAAATTACTTGGCCCTCAAATCACTACGAGCTTCGGTCAGCTATATCAAGTGATGGGATTAACCGATCCCCGAGGCGACAAGGCAACCAAAGCAACTTATCGCGCGGTGATGACGGGAGACTATGATTTATGGGGCTGCTTTCCATTGAAATCACTTTACAACCCCAATGGCGACGATAGACGTAGGGTTCGTGATTCAAATAATCAGCTCTTTAATTTTGATACCTTTACCGCCCAAGAAAGTCGCCATACAGGCAATATGACACGCCGTTTACATGCTGTAAGAAACAGGTTGAATACTGGCTTTCGTAACACAGGGTACCAAGGGGGTAACATCGTTCATCACAGTGACGAAGCTGGCCGCCCTATGGTCGACAACTTAGAAGTGGAGTCAATTGCGTTTTTCCCTAGTGGCGAACGAATGTTTTTTACTACTATTTCTGATTATAAAGATTTCATTGAAATGGCACGCAGCATGGGTTACCAGACCATTTTAAATGCTTGGTGGCACTTATATAAAGAAGCCGACACCGAGCGAATGAATAATATCCTAGCGAGTCGAAACGCTCATATAGGTATCTTAAATAGCATTAAAGCTCGTGGTATTCAGTACTAGTTTCTTTCGATCCAACCACGAAGCCTTTGGGCTTCGCATAAAATATATGTTTCATGAAAGAAATGAAGTGCCTACCCTTGGGTTGATTTGAGATGTGAGCGAATTAAGATCAAGCCTAGTGGAATAGTCACTAGGCTCAATGTAGTTAAACTCGATTCGTCAGTGTGAATGACTACTTAAAAATGATAGAAACGGCTATTTTACTAAAGTAGCCATCATTTCTGTATAGTTTTTGCTCAATAAGCAATCCCTGCTAAACTCAAAGGTACTCCCGTTATGGCTTTATAGGCGTGTAGTGGCATGGATGACCCAAACTTTAAAACGAGCTCAGAGCCAGACTATTTTTCTCCACGCTTTACTAATTTTAGTGATTCAAGATCGCACTTATTAGCGCAACTAAAACACCTTTTTGACTATGAACCTCAACAGCGTTTAAAACAGCATGCTGATGTCTGTCAATTCAGTTTCGGTTTATTAAGCCTATGTGCCAAGGTAGAACAAGTCTATTTAGTCCAATTTTCGGGGACTGGCGGTGGCCAAATCTTAGCCCATACTGAAATTGGATCGCCTCAGGTAAGCCATATTATTGAACAAGAAATTCATTTAAACCTGTCAAATACCAACGCCCTCAACGCCCTTAATAAATTAAACATGTCAGCATCTTGGCACTGTATTAACTTACTAAATAACAATCTTTTTTTGCGTCCTTCTCTCTATTTACTAATCAGCGCCGAATTTGCTTCTCCCGCTATCGAACAACTAGCACAACATATACTCAAAGCGCGCTTAAATGCATTACTTGCCAACGGCCAATACCAATTAATTAGTCCTTCTGCTTATCAAGATTTGACGCTACAAGCTGTAAGTAATTCAGCCATGGATAAGCTTTCTGAAAAGCTTAGAGTCACCCTACAACCTTATCTTCCTGACGTTGAAAATTACGTCATTCTATTGAATGACAGTGAACCAAATATGTTCTTCACCAGTACAAAAGCACTAACTGCGCCTTTATATCTTTACCTAGCTGAGCTAGTGATTAAAAATGGCAAAGCACGTTTTCTCACCCCTTTAAGCTTTGCTCACTTGCAACATGCACAACAAAAACAGCCGCCTCTCTACACCCTTAAACATTCTTGGTTTGGCGCGCCCATTCTTTATGATGGTAGATTATTAGGAGTACTGGCTATCTGCAGCCACTCTCATACCTTTGGTATGCAAAGAGAAATACAAAATTTAGTGGTGTATTGTGCGCATTTGTCAGCCTTAACTTTGCAGCGTCAATTAACACAATATTCCTTGCAAGAAAATTTACGTTTTGACCGACAAATACAAAGCAAAATTAAGCAACTCAGCCAATCAAATAGGAAACTAGAGCAAGAGTTAAGACAATATCAAAGTATTAGAGAAAAACTGACTTATGGCGCTTTTCACGACCCTTTAACTCAGCTAGGTAACAGAGCACTGTTTATTGAAAAGTTAACGGTCGCATTCAAACGCGTAAAGCGTCATGTTGATGAAACTTTTGCTGTCATATTTATTGACCTCGACAAGTTCAAAAACATTAATGATTACTACGGTCATCACATGGGAGATCAAGTGTTGATTAGTAGTGCTCGGTTATTAGAAGGCTGTATAAGACAGAATGATGTGTTAGCACGCTTTGGTGGTGATGAGTTTGTTATTCTACTCGATAAAATAGCAGCGAAAGAAGACGTGATAGAAATCTCCCAGCGCATTGTCGCCGCGTTTGAAGCCCCAATGTCCCTTGGTCACGAGCTCTTAACTTGCAAGTGCAGCCTTGGTATAACGCAGGTTAATAACGAATACACCAGTGTCGAGCAAATTTTAGAGGATGCCGACAACGCCATGTATATCGCTAAACATCGTAAATCTCATGTTAGCTTTCACCAAGACAATGGACTTAATAAAGACAGCGCAAAATTGAGCAAAGATTTATTAAACGCATTATCTCATGGCGACATTATCCCGCACTATCAACCGATGATCCGGCTGCAAGATAACTCTTTAATGGGCTTTGAAGTGGTCGCTCGCTGGAGTGACCGTAAACATACTTTACGCAAAGCCCTAGACTTTATTCCTTTTGCCGAAAAATCGGGTCTTATTATCCAACTAGATTTGAACATTTTGCGTCAATCTTGCAAGCAGCTGTATCAATGGCAACAACTGGAGTTGCACCCCAAACACATTCGTGTCGCGGTCAATTTATCACCTAAGCACTTACTCAACACGGAATCTGTTAATACTCTTTTGGACATTATCAATCAAGCTAAGGTATCACCGAAAAATTTAGTATTTGAATTCAGTGAAAAAGAGTTTGTGCGACAAAATCAGTCTTCTTTTGAAGCTTTAGATAAGTTGCGCGCTGCGGGCATTTTAATCGGCATGGATGATTTCGGCACGGGCTTTAGCTCCCTTAATGCCTTGTTCGACTATCCAATTGATTTTATCAAAGTTGATCGTTCTTTCACCAGTCGAATGCTCAGTTCGAAAAAAGATTTATCACTCATGAGGGCGGTGCGCGATTTAAGTAATGACTTAGGTTTCCAAGTGATTATAGAGGGGATAGAAACGATACAACAGCATAAAAAATTAGTCGAAATAGGGTGTGAATACGGCCAAGGCTATTACATCGCCAAGCCAATGAAGCCCGGCGATGTGGAACATTTATTTGAAGCTTAGTCGGCACATCCATTCCAGACTAATTCGCCTAAAACCGCTAGCGGGTAAATTTCGATTTTAAGGTTTCAAACGAACTATCTATTTCTTTAATCGATTTAGCGGTCAAATTTTCTAACTCAGTACGCGATTCATTGTATTGCTGACGAACCGCTTTACTTTTAGCCTCAATGGCGTCGCGGGCCTCCAATTTTAATAAATGGGATTGCAGCTGAGCTTCATCTAATGCTTGTTCACCCTTGTTTTTGACATCTTTAGAGTGCTGATAATATTGCTCAACCACTTTACCTAATTCATCCCACTTATCACGCGCTTCCATGACCGCAAGATGCCCTTTTAGCTTAGTCTCATCGTAGTTTGACTCTAACGATTCATAGGCTGTTTTCAACTTATCCGACATGTTATCTAGATGCTTTTGAGTTTCACGCCACGACTGCTGACCATTTTCTTTCAGCTTGCCAGCTTCTTCGGCTAAGCTACCTTTCAAAGATTCGAGCTTTTCATTTACTGCTTTTAACGACTCTTTCGTCTTCATATGTTACTCCACTATTGTTGGATAATTTCAAAGACCACAATGATGTACTGATTAAGTTACAATCACTTACATCCAAGGTGACGTTACATAGCACTGATTAGGTTACCTATTTTAAAAGCAAACAAACAGCCATAATTAACTATTTTATCAAATTCTGGTTCATTAACCTGCAATTAGCAAAAAACCAATGACCAACAAATATCATTGCCCTGCAAGCTAAGCTTTTTCCGCGCCCTTTTTTTTGCTACATTTAGCCGCCTTTATGGCCCTTGCAGAGTATTACCATGTCACTTAAAGGTACTTTATATATTGTTTCTGCTCCCAGTGGAGCTGGTAAATCAAGTCTGATCAACGCATTACTAAATATTTCCGATCGCAAACAGCTGCAAGTGTCTGTCTCTCACACCACTCGAGACCCACGTCCAGGCGAAGTAAACGGCGAGCATTATCATTTTGTCGATCAAGCCGAATTTAAAGGAATGATCGCTGACAAGGCCTTTTTCGAATGGGCTGAAGTATTTGGCAATTTTTATGGCACTTCACGCCTAGCCATTGAAGACAGCTTGAATCAAGGGATTGATGTATTTTTGGACATTGATTGGCAAGGTGCTCGTCAGGTGAAAGCACTAATGCCCGAAGCAAAAGGCATTTTTATTTTACCGCCCAGTCGCGAAGCGCTAGAACAACGCCTATACCAACGTGGTCAAGACAGTGAAGAAACCATTAACAAACGTATGGCACAAGCCAAATCAGAAATGTCTCATTATGATGAGTATGATTTTTTAATTATTAATGATGACTTTGACCAAGCATTGGCCGAGTTTGATACTATTATTAAAGGTCAGCGCTTAGCGCAAACGCGCCAGAGTGCATTGCATAGAAACATGATTTCAGAGTTGTTAGCTTAATGTGTTAAGCTAACACACAATTAAGTGACACGTTTAGGCGAAAAGGATCTGGATCTAGCTCGTCTAAGCTTGTATAATTTTGCGTCGTTTTTTTTAATCCACGGAGTCCTTAGATGGCACGCGTAACTGTAGAAGATGCTGTAGATAAAATTGGAAACCGTTTTGATTTGATCCTAGTTGCGGCTCGTCGCGCTCGTCAAATCGCGGTACAAGGTAAAGAGCCTTTAGTTGACAGTGAAAATGATAAGCCGACAGTGATCGCTTTACGTGAAATTGAAGAAGGCCTAGTGACTTCTAGCACAATGGATATGCAAGATCGCCAAGAGCAACAAGAACAAGACGCAGCTGAAATGGCAGCGGTTGCAGCGATTGCAGAAGGTCGCGGTTAAGCACCTTTCTCTATAAAGCACCCGCCATGGGTGCTTTTTTGATCAAAAAGCTCACTATTCCACTCAATATTTAGTATCTTCACTTTATTACCTTTGCACTATCGGGGACGAGTTTGTATATCTTTGAAAGCTTACAAACACTGGCCGCAACGTATTTGCCGCCAGAGCAACAAGAAAAACTAAAACAAGTTTATATCGTGGCAAGGGATGCGCACGAAGGTCAATTTCGTTCTAGTGGTGAACCTTATATTACCCACCCTGTTGCTGTGTCCTATATTTTGGCTGAAATGCGCCTTGATTATGAAACCTTGGCCGCGGCGTTGTTACATGACGTAATAGAAGATACTGAAACCACGCAAGATGACTTAGCCGCCATGTTTGGCGACACCATTGCCGAGTTAGTGGAAGGGGTTAGTAAGTTAGACAAGCTAAAGTTTCGTGATCGCAAAGAAGCGCAAGCTGAGAACTTTCGCAAAATGGTTATGGCCATGGTGCAAGATATTCGCGTTGTGCTAATCAAGCTTGCCGACCGCACTCATAATATGCGCACCCTAGGCGCACTGCGTCCCGATAAACGCCGCCGCATCGCCAATGAAACCCTTGAAGTATTTGCCCCCATCGCCAACCGTTTAGGTATTCACAATATTAAGAACGAGTTGGAAGAGCTTGGCTTTCAAGCGCTTTACCCAATGCGCTATCGTGTACTGAAAGAATCGGTGCGCCGTGCGCGTGGTAATCGCCGCGAGGTAATGGATAATATTCATTCTGAAGTAGCGGGCCGTTTAGAAGATGTTGGTATTGAAGCACAAGTACTTGGTCGCGAGAAAAATTTATTCAGCATTTACAATAAAATGCGCAGTAAAGAGCTGCAATTCCATGAAGTGATGGATATTTACGCTTTTCGTATCATGGTGGACTCACTCGATACTTGCTATCGTGTGCTTGGTCAAATGCACAGTTTATTTAAGCCCCGCCCTGGCCGCTTTAAAGATTATATTGCGATCCCGAAAGCCAATGGTTACCAATCATTACATACCTCTTTAGTCGGCCCTCATGGTGTACCAGTCGAGATCCAAATCCGCACCGAAGACATGGATCAAATGGCCGATAAAGGGGTTGCTGCACATTGGTCTTATAAACAAAATGGCGAAGCTTCAGGTACAACCGCCCAAGTGCGCGCTCGTCGCTGGATGCAAAGCTTGATTGAGTTGCAGCAAAGTGCGGGCAGTTCATTTGAATTTGTTGAAAGTGTAAAAACCGAGCTGTTTCCTGATGAGATTTATGTTTTCACCCCTGAAGGTCGCATTATCGAATTACCTTTAGGTGCAACGCCGGTTGATTTTGCTTATGCCGTGCATACTGATGTTGGTAATGCTTGTGTTGGCGCGCGGGTAGATCGCCAGCCTTACCCACTTAGTCGTAAACTAAAAAATGGCCAAGCGATAGAGATTATTACCGCGCCGGGAGCCAGACCGAATGCCGCTTGGCTCAATTACGTAGTGACAGGTAAGGCTCGTAATACAATTCGCCAAATGCTGAAAAACCTACGTTTTGACGAATCAGTCGGCTTAGGTCGTCGCTTGCTAAATCATGCTTTAGGCGACAAGAGTTTGTCAGATATTGACCCACAAAATATCGCGAAGGTACTGCAAGATACCAAGCAAGAGTGCATTGAAGATATGCTGGCAGATATCGGCTTAGGTAACGCCATGAGTATCGTCATTGCCCGTCGTTTACTTGGCAATGCCGATGAACTAACTTTAGCCGATACTGAACACGGTAAAATGCCAGTCAAAGGCGCTGATGGCATGCTAGTAACGTATGCAAACTGTTGTCGCCCGATACCTGGCGACCCTATCATTGCCCATATTAGCCCAGGTAAGGGGCTTGTTATCCACTTAGATACTTGTCGCAATATTCAGAACCATCTTAATGAGGTGGATAAATATATGGCGGTTGAGTGGGACATGAGTCTGGATACTGAACACGAATACCGCACCGAAATTCGTGTTGAATTAATCAATCATCAAGGTGTGTTGGCTGACTTAACCAACGCGGTCGCTGCCACGGGCTCTAATATTCATAACATAAATACCGATGAAAAAGACGGTCGCGTCTATGTAGTCGATTTACTGATCACCACTAAGAACCGTATCCATCTAGCCAATATTATGCGTAAGATCCGTGTCTTGCCTGACGTAACTAAGGTGGCTCGAAATCGCAACCGCCCAGTTAAGAAGCACTAATTTAGAGAAAAAGTATGACTCCAGAGCGTTTTACCCGCATTGACCAGATGCTACAGCATCGTCAAACCGACCTCACCGTATGTATGGAAAAGGTTCATAAATTACACAACCTAGCCGCTATCGTACGCACATGTGATGCGGTGGGCATCAGCGAAGTTCATGCCATTTGGGATGATCCTAAGATGCGTTTATCGGGCCATACTGCAACAGGCAGCCAAAACTGGGTTCAAGTCAAGCCACACAATAGCATCAGCGATGCAGTTAAAGCCCTAAAAGCTCAAGGCATGCAAATTATTGCGACAAACCTGTCTGATACAGCTGTTGATTTTCGTCAAATTGATTATACCAAGCCAACCGCTATTTTAATGGGCCAAGAAAAAGACGGCATCACAGCCGAAGCCCTCGCGTTAGCTGATCAAGATGTCATTATTCCTATGGTCGGCATGTGCCAGTCGTTAAATGTATCTGTTGCTACAGCATTGATGCTCTACGAAGCACAACGCCAGCGTGAGCTTGCTGGTATGTACCAACCAAAAACAGATCATATCGAGAAAAAAGAGCGTGACCGGATTATGTTTGAAGGCGGCCACCCTATTTTTGCTAAGCTGTGCCGCCAAAAAGATTTACCTTACCCAGAAATTGATGATGAAGGACAAATTGTCGCATCGGAAGAGTGGTGGCAGAAAGTACAAATGAGTAAAACAGCATGGACGGAAATCGATAACGATTAGAAATCGCTTTTTTGATGGAAACCTAAAGCCAGCGCTCAGTTTAACGCTGGCTTTTTTATGGGCGCTTAACAGCATGGCTTACTAGTGGCTAAACCCGCCATGATGTACATGCACAGGACGCGAAGGATTATTACGCACATATCCCTCAGTAATCACCCTAGGTGAAACAAGTTCATGGTAATCATAATAATCCATTTGCCACACTTCGTGGTGATTACCCGCGTTAAACATAATGTGCTCACGTAACGTAAGCTCACGTGCAATATAGACCGCGATACCATATAAGTTACCAAAGGGTGGCATGGCGCCTACTTCGCAGTTCGGAAATAGCAACGCTAACTCTTCTTCTGGGAGCAATTCCACCGATTCAGCCCCCATCATTTTGGCAAAGCTAGTCGGCTCCCAGCGATAAGTCGCGGGTAGCACTAGCATCATACTAATACCATCGACATTGATAATAAGGGTTTTCGCAAAATCCATTCCGCTAATGTGGGTCATTTCGGCTATTTCTTTGGCGCTGTAAGCGGGTGAATGCTGCAACACCTGATAATGGATATGAGCTTGACTTAAATAATTGCTCAAACGTTGAATATACATATTACCTCCTTTTTAACCACCTCCTTATGAATAAAATTAAGCATCAAATTTAACTGATAATGCTAAAAAGCATGCCTGAATGCTTCTGACACCAAAGTACCGTTACATCTTGGTACTTTGGTGTAAGTATAGTAACTATGCCAGAATATGAGCACGTAATTTGCCAATAGCTTGCCCTTCTAATTGGCGAATCCGCTCATAAGAAACACCGTATTTTTCAGCTAACTCGTGGAGAGTAGCCTTGTTTTCACTGAGCCAGCGCGCTTCAATAATATCCCGACTACGATCATCTAATTGCGCTAATTTCTGATACAGCTTATCTTGCCCCTGTTGATGCTGATCTAAGTTTAGCAATTGTAACTCTGGCGATGCATCTGCAGCAGGCAAAGAGGATTCTGGGATCCCGAGGTAGCGATCCTCTTCGTCATCATCACTCAGTAGTAATGAGACATCTTGACTCGACAGTCGCATTTCCATTTCTCTCACTTGCGCAGGAGTAACATTAAGAGTATCGGCAACTTCTTCTACTTCATCTGCACTAAACCAATGTAAATCACGCTTGAACTTACGCAGATTAAAGAAAAGTTTCTTTTGCGCTTTAGTGGTGACAGATTTAATTATTCGCCAGTTACGAAATACATATTCATGAATTTCCGCCTTGATCCAATAAACGGCAAAGGACATTAAACGCACGCCCATTTCAGGGTCGAAACGCTTTACCGCCTTCATCAAACCAATGTTACCTTCTTGTACTAAGTCAGCTTGCGGTAAACCATAGCCTTGATAGCCGCGAGCTATCATCACTACAAAACGCAAGTTTGACATAATTAACGCTTTCGCGGCCTCAAGATCTTGCTCTTTAGACAGCTTCTCTGCTAACTCACGCTCTTGCTCGGCACTAAGTATTGGTAAACGATTTACTTGATTAATATAAGCTTGTAAATCGGCCAAAGGACAAGTATTGGCTAATTGATACATCACAACTCATCTCCTCTAAAATCTTAATTAACCAGTATTAACTAGCGATACAAACTCTCAGCGCAACCCGTCAACCTATATTGTCAATTTGCCATTCTTCATTTAACAGTTGCTGTAATAACTTAGCTTTATCTTCACCTAACTGCTGATATAAATTAAGCTCAACTTCACGAACTACTTGCTGCTGCTGCTGACGGACCATTTGACCTTGTTCTGTAATAATCACCACTTTAGCCGCGCGATTATCAGGATGAGGCACTAGTTTTACCCACTTTTTCTCAACTAATACAGCAACTGTTTTTTGTACTGCTTGTCGACTAATAGTCAAGTATTGCGCTAGTTCAGATAAGGTAATGATTTGTTGACTCGCTAAATTAAATACTGTCCTCTGTGCGAGCGTCATATCACAACCACGCGCGCGCGCTAACTGCGACATTTTTTCATCAATAAGCTGATGCTGCCGCTGAATTAAGTGACTAAGCATACGTTGTGCCATGTTACCTACCAAAGTTAGCTTAACCTACTTGGGCTCTCAACAAACAGATTAGAGCCCTCCCAAAAAGACAACCTAGGTTGTCACGCGAGATAATATTAGTTCAAAAAACAAACAATATCTAGGGTCTGTTGATCTTTGCTGGTTGATTTTTGTTCGAGAGGGGACACCTTGTCTAAAAGCGTTTTGAGCAAGGCGAGCTGTGTGTCGCTTAGCATTTTAAGTAAATACTGCTCAACGATGGGCAAAACGCTTTTAGCCGAATCCGTAGGACAGCGTTTGTTGGCCATTTCTACTGCGTTAGCGCCTTTTCGCGTAGCTCACTATGCCACAAAGGTGCTGGCCACAACGAACGTTTTGTATAAATACCCAACAATTCGCTGCAAAAACAATCACGAAAGATCAACAAACCCTAGTATCAAGTTAAATGAAGAAATAAAAAATTAGGAAGGAAATGTACATTTGAACAAGTAGCACGCCGAGGCGTGCTCTTGATCGATGCTCAACTTACAGCCAATCGGTCAACGCAATGCCGATGCCTACTGTGTTGTTGTATTGGTCATACTCAATCAGGTTATTACCATAACCTGAGAAAAATTGAACGTAACCCTTAACCCGAGATGTCAAAGGAAAACTCCAGCTCCCTTCTATCGCCCCTTTTGAAAAGCCACTCTCTAGGTTGTTACGACTCATCATGGAAAAAGTATGATCATGCCATTTATAAGCCGCCAATATTTTGCCATGGCCTAAATAGTCAGTAATGTCGTAGTTATTATCTTCTTCTCGGTCTTCTGGAATTCGCAGCCATGGCACTAACGCTAGCCCTAAGTTACCGCGCTCTAAAGTGACACTGGCCTTAACTCTATTCCAACTGCGGGAAAGCGGCTCACTACGACCATTGGACTGATGCACAAAGCCAATTTGCGCTACCTGAACACTCCAGCCGGCACCAAGCTGGTAATTTGGCCGCCAAGACAAAAACGCTTCAGGCTCATAATTGGTTTCTCGAAATGGTGATGATTCCGCTTTATTATATGCCTGCCAATAAGAAACTTGGCTGTAAGCGAACAGCAAGGAAGGACCGTACTGAGATTGAGCACTCCAAACTGGCATTTTAAAACTAAATTGAAATTTAATCTCAACGTCTTGTAGCTCACCATAATTAGCATAATTTTCAGCAGAGAGCTTATCGTTATAGTTGCCCAGCAAAATATAGGTAGGTTTATGGGCCGTAATTACAAATGGATTATCATAGGTTTCTCGCTCATCGGCCAAACGTTGCTCGAGAGCAGCATTATCAGCCCCGGTATCACCAACCTGCTCTGCGATAGCGGCAGTCGAAAGCATCGCAGCCGCTAAAAGTAGGTATTTCATAAACTTTCCCTGTGAGTTAAATAATTAAACGAGAGATTAGAGCAAGAGAACTATATAAACACAACTCTAAACATCAAGGCTAACAGCTAATCTCTCACTTATTTACTCACACAGTTCATCCCAGTCTGATTCACCTATCAACCAGCTTAAACAAGTATAACGCTCTTGCACTATTAACAGGCTGATATTGGCAGGTAGGGCGCGAGGCTGATGCTTACCAAGGTGAGCCATTCGGTAATACTGGTCCGCAGTATCTAGCAGCGTAACTGGGTTTAATGGTTTTGCTCCTGCCAATAGTTCATCATAACTTTGCCACTGGATCAGACGCGATAGCTCAATAATATTGGCCCCTTCTGTTGCTTTCCCCAACTCAGCTAGGTGGCCTATTGCCCACAGCAATAATTTGATTGATTCATAGCGCCACATACAAACTTGCTTTTCTGCTGGCGTTAGGTGGGTTTTAGCAAGCCAATGCTGTTCTTTAAGGGTGAAGCAATGTTGCGCGCCTGTTCGTAAATACAAAGCATCGATCACGGCACTTGGCAGTTCTTCGGCGTGAGCAGTTAATAACATTAAGCTTTGCAAGCGATGCACTATGTCTGAAACGGATCTAAATTGACATTCTCCGGCATCAGGCAAGGAAGGCAAATTCTTATCAACTTTTATGCCTAGCTGGGTTAGCTGCTGCTCTGACAATAACTTTCTCGCCATGCTCGCTGGCATCGGGGTGATTCTTGGCATCATCCATGTTTTAAGTAATCCTAGCACTCTTTATCTCCTGATATTACAACGAGTGATGTAGCGCCATCGTGGCAACAAGTCCACTGCAATGGCATAGCTATGATGGTCGTGGATGACCCATTTAAAAGAAACGTCCATCATATTTGGCTAAGGTTTACGTGTCTTCGTGGTGAGGTAACTTCAATATAGGATCACCAAAAAGACCAATAAGCCCTGATAAATTATTATTATTTTTTTTATACTTTCTAATCCCATCATGTTGTAACAAAAATGAATTAATTAACCTATGATCAACTTCATATTCGTTGTTACCTACTGTTACAAATGATGCAGTTTGTTATTGCGATCATACTATGATTAAAGTCAAAACAACACTGCTGTTAGAAATAACAATAAAAAACTAATAAACCATTAGGAGATAAACATGTATAGAACAATAACAATGGCGATTCTCGCTGCATTGATCACGACCCCTGCGGCATCAGCAATGACAACCTGCGAAGATTTAGTGCAATGCCAACAAGCAATGCAAGAAAACATTTATCAACACTGGAAAGCACGTCACACCTATCCAGGCTCAACGGTTACAGTCATGGTAAACAATGATTTGATGGGAAATGTGGATGTTACAGTAGAGCAAAGCAGTGGTTTTGCTAAATTTGATCAATCTGCAGTTGAGGCACTAAAAAGCAGTATATTAACGTTAGACCCCTCTAGCTTACCTGAGGAAGACTTAGCCAAGCTTAAAAAGTTTAAGCTTCGCCTCAGAGCAGAATAGTTCGAGAGATTGGTAAGATATTGTGACAATTTTTGCCGTGTTACCGCAAAACCAATGCCACTCAGAATAAGGCCTTTTAACTGGTTAGACGATGTACCTGATGCTAAATAATTTAGTCACTCGAAAGGGAGTAGCCCTATTCGAGAAAATAAAAAAGGGAGCTAAATAGCTCCCTTTTTTATTTCAATTAGCATCTGCTAACTTTGTCTTTAGTAGAGCTCAAAGAGCTCCATCTACACCCGCAAATATTCAAAAAACCTCAGAGGAAACAAGTTATTTCCTAAACTGTGCAGCTAGATTATCAGAGTTGAGCAAAATTCGTCTATGGCTTTATGCTGCAATTACGTTAACCGAAAAGCCAATCACGTCAATTTCTTAAAAAAACAAAAATAACCATTTAAAAACAAATAATTAATAAGAACAAATAATCTATATAAAGCGAAAAAGATAACGCTATCAACACCTATTTAAACTTATGAATGATAAGCTTCCTATAAAATGATAGCGCTATCTTTATTGTTTTTATGCATTTTAATAACGTTACAGCGGATGTTCTTGTATTATCTGTTTATATTTACAGGTATTTGGAACGCAGACGGTGAAACTAGAAAAGTTACCTCTCACGACATTAAAAGGTGTCGGCAGCAAACTTGCTGAAAAACTCACTAAGTTGGGGCTAGCTAATGTTCAAGATATGCTCTTTCACTTACCGCTACGTTACGAAGATCGCACTCGAATTTTTGCCATTCAAGATATGCTACCAGGCTTACATGGCGCCATTGTAGGCGAGATAAAAAGCACTCAAGTCAGCTTTGGTAATCGCCGCATCCTGACCTGTAAAATTAGTGACGGTACTGGCAGTGTGACACTGCGCTTTTTTCACTTCAACGCAGGCCAAAAGAATGCACTTAGCGAAGGAAAGTGGCTACGTTGCTATGGCGAGTTTCGTCGCGGCAAGTTTGGTTATGAGATCACCCACCCTGAATATCAAGTATTAAATGATCCCGAACAACTTGAATGTGAAGAGGCGCTCACTCCCGTTTATCCCACAACAGAAGGACTCAAGCAAAACACCTTTCGTAGTCTTACTCATCAAGCCGTTGAACTATTAAAGCAGCATAATATAGACGAAGTACTGCCCGCTCAGCTCAATCACTATGCTTTTTCTTTGCAGGAGGCTTTAATTTACCTGCATCAACCTCCGGCCGATGCCGATCAAGACTTGATGGATGCCGGAGAGCACCCAGCACAACAACGCCTTATCATCGAGGAGTTATTGGCCCATAACCTCAGCATGCTCCTACTGCGACAAAAGTCCAGCCAAAATCAAGCGGCGTCTATTCAACAAGCTGGGCCTATGGTGGCTCAACTATTGGCGCAATTACCCTTTTCACCCACTCACGCACAACAACGCGTGGTCAATGAGATCAGCCAAGATTTACATAAAAGCGTACCGATGATGCGCTTGGTGCAAGGTGACGTTGGCTCAGGCAAAACCTTGGTCGCAGCTCTGGCGGCATTACAAGTGATTGAATCGGGCTATCAAGTCGCCTTAATGGCCCCCACCGAATTATTGGCCGAACAACATGCCAAAGTGTTCAGCCAATGGCTTGAGCCATTAGGTATACAAGTCGGCTGGTTAGCAGGAAAAGTAAAAGGTAAACAGCGCGAACAGCAACTTGCTGCCTTTGCTAATGGCGAAAGTAAAATGATAGTGGGCACTCACGCACTGTTTCAAGCTGAAGTTGAATTCTTTAATTTAGCCTTAATGATCATTGATGAACAACACCGTTTTGGCGTGCATCAACGCTTAGCACTGCGTGAAAAAGGCACCTTTGGTCCTTATGCCCCTCATCAATTGATCATGACTGCTACTCCCATCCCCCGAACCTTAGCGATGACCGCTTACGCCGACTTAGATACCTCTATCATCGATGAATTACCGCCTGGAAGAACGCCTGTGTCCACCGTGGCGATCCCTGATACGCGGCGCGAGCAAGTGATCGAGCGCGTACGTCAAGCCTGTGAGAACGAGCAACGTCAAGCATATTGGGTGTGTACCTTAATTGAGGAGTCGGAAGCCCTTGAATGCCAAGCGGCTGAAGTCACCGCCAATGATTTGCAACTGATGCTGCCACAATTGCGTATTGGTCTGGTGCATGGCCGTATGAAGCCTGCCGAAAAACAGTACGTAATGGATGCTTTTAAGGCAGCAGAGCTCGACCTGTTGGTTGCCACAACAGTCATTGAGGTCGGTGTAGATGTGCCCAATGCCAGTTTGATGATCATAGAAAATCCAGAACGTCTTGGACTAGCGCAATTACACCAGTTAAGAGGCCGCGTCGGTCGTGGTGCCACTGCCAGCCACTGTGTACTGCTATATCATAATCCATTATCGGTCACTGCAAGCAAACGACTAGGGGTATTAAGAGAGTCCACTGACGGCTTTTACATTGCGCAAAAAGATTTAGAAATCCGTGGCCCTGGTGAATTACTCGGCAGTAAGCAAACTGGCTTAGCAGACTTGCGCATTGCAGACTTAAGTCGCGATCAGCGTTTAATTCCACAAGTGCAACAATTAGCTCAGCATGTTATGCAGCAATATCCAGAAACTGTTGATAAAATAGTCAAACGCTGGCTGGGACAGAAAGAAATTTATTCCCATGCTTAAAAAATTGTTAGCTGCGCCGCACCGTGGCAGCATAATCACGACAAGGTAATGTTTATTCAGTATTATTTAGTTTCATCGCAGAGCGAGATAAGGAAATCACTATCATGAACCCCACAGCACGCTTAATGGTGCGTATTGTTGCTGGTCTATTACTGCTACTATTAGTGATTATTAGCCTTGCCGCATTGATGTTTAATGCCAATGATTACCGCGCTGACATTAAGCAGTGGGCACTAACCAACTTAGGTTTTGAGCTGGATATACAAGATATTCAATGGAATATCTCCAAGCCGACTCAACTTACCCTTAATAACATCAAACTCACATTGCCACAGCACACCCCAGCTGAACACCCCGTCGCTGAAATTGAACAAATTTGGTTGCAGTTGAGTAGCTCAGGTTGGTTTAGCCGTGAGCTAGTTATTGAACAAGTGATTTTAGAACGACCAACATTATCCATTAACGACAACTTACTACAGCATTTGCAAAGCGGTAACCCTAAGCCTACTAGCGCGAATGAGCCAAGTAACGTTGAACCATTACCTATTGCCTCATTACAAATAAAACAATTTAGTATAAATCATCTCGATTTAGCGGTGTCTTTGAGACAAAGCCCTGCGGTGACACTACACGATCTGACAATGCACTTGAATCAATGGCAATTAGTTCAAGATCACCAACTTCTCACCAGCAAAGGGGCTGTTGATCTAGAATTAGCAATTAACCAGATCGCGATCAACGCCTTTGCAGTGAACAATGTTTTTGTCTCGGCCCAACTGCAAAACCAACAGCTAGAAATTGACCAATTTAGTGCAAATCATTTGAAAGGTAAGTTAGTGGGTGAGCTAGCTATGAATGTTACGCCACCTTTGGCACTCAAGGTGAAACAATTTTCGCTGAGCGATTTAAACTTAGAATACAGCGAAAGCTGGCTACAAAACTTTCAAGCCAATGCACCGCAGCTGACAGCCAACATAGAATCAGACCAAAAAGTAAACCAGCCCGTCGAATCCCCTTTATTCGACAGCATCTTGATTGAGCAACTGGCATTAAGCGAGATTAGTTTTACTAGCTACGACAAACAACTCCCGCTGACCTTTAATAAGCTCAATCTCAACTTGAAAAATTTACCCATTTTAAGCACTGGCCAATGGCTCGATTTAAGCCAAGTGGATCAACTTAATAGCCAATTTAACCTCAATATGCGTGAGTTCTACTACGCGGGAACCAGCATTACCGACTTAACCCTTAAAAGTCGAGTAAAAGGTGGCAAGTGGGAGTTTTATCAGGTCCAAGGGAATAGCTTTGATGGCCACTTTTCTGCGTTGTTTGATATTAGCTTACAGCGCTACCCCGATCTTCATATCAACCACCTCACTGCTCGCGACCTAGATATCGGGATCCAACCTGAATGGTTAGCCACAAAGAATGAAGAGCTGGCTGAGCCGAAAGATCTTTTGCTGCCAATCAACAGCTTAGTCATCGACAAACTCGATTTATTTAATTTAAATCTGCTTTCTTACGCTGATGAACTGCCCCTCTCTATTCGGGGGATCAGTCTGCGCTTAGAGCAAGCGCAATTGATCAAGCAACGCCATTTATTAACCATACCACCGCAATGGTCGCAACAGGCAAGCTTTGAACTAATCGTCAACGAAGCGCTATATCAGGGCATGAAAGCCGATAAGATAAGAATTAAAGGCAAGCTAAACGAAGATTACCTGAATCCCGACATGCTACAACGATTAATCCCCAGCACGCCGGTCAATGTGGAAGGTAAAATAATGGATAAAGCCCCCGAAAAACGGGTGATTAGGTTAGATTAAGGTCTGTGTAGCTATCAATTACTCATTGGCCACTGAATAGATATCAGTTAAAGGAGGCGGCTCCGACTGGGACTCTCTCGGTAAAATAATGAACAGGCCTTCAAAGTCTGCTGCATTTTGCTCACCACTAATAATACTCACCGTCATTTTGACTTTGACCTTACAGCCTTTTTTTAGGCCTGCAAAACTGCCATCAATATGATCTTTTAAGATCACCGCTCTAGGCAGTTCAGTAACAGGTTGGCGATAAGCAATTTCAGCCTTAGCAACCACTATCTCACCATCAAAACCTTGCTCTTTCATTTTTAACCAACACAAACCCCACGCGGTTAAGGTAGCTTGACTATAAATACTACCAGCAAACATGGCATGTTTAGTATTCACATTGGCATGTAAACTGGCGCGAGTTTCAAAGCGCTCGCCCGTGTATTGGTAAACAGTAATACCCATTTTTTCACTAATGGGAATTTGCTCAGCCCAAACCCGCTCTAATGCTAAGCATAATTCAGGCACCCGCAGCAAACTTTTCGCAGGGGCGAGCTGCTTAATCATTTGCAGTAGTTGCGTACCTTCCATACGATGGGGTTCACGTTGCGCAGCAACATAGCCAAACTTTTCAAAAAAAGAGATCGCTTTGATTCGAGACAGCAACACAATGCGCTTTGCTCCTTCATCACGCGCAGCTTGTTCCAGAGCTTTTAACAACAAAGCTCCAATCCCTTTACCGCGATAAGAAGGCTCTACAGCCATGTAACGAATTTGCGCTTCATCGGCATCAGTAACATATACCCGCCCAACCGCCAGCGGTTTACCGTCACGATCTCGGATCATCCGATGCAAGGCATGGGGATCATAACCATCTTTTTCAGAGCCCATTGGCAACTGTAAAGGTGCGTTTAAGATCGACCAACGGAAATGAAAGTATTCATCGAGTTCCGTTTTGGTAGTAGGCTCAAAAATATGATACAAGTAATATCTCCTGTGACTAATGCTTCTTATATTGCCTAGTCTTTCAGCAATATTCAATATCCGCTCAATTAGCTAGTTTTTAGCATTGCATATTCTGCCTACCACATTAATAATTAAACTTTATAAACAATAAGTTATAAAACAATAATCTCGCCACTTGGCATAAGGAGCCACTCTTGCTATCCGATTACGAGCTAATCAACCGTCTCAGCCAAGCCCAAGTGCGCCATTTAGTACATCAAGATGATAAGCAATGGGTATTATTTGAAGACCATGACTACTTGTGGCTAACCCTTGATACCGTCGTACAAAGTATTATGAGCAAGACCGAGCCAAGTAAACTGATGCTTGGCTATCATCATGCTTTGTTGCCGCATTTACCCCACCACTTTGAGTCTATTATTGAGCTAGGCTTAGGCGGTGGTAGCTTGATCCGCTATCTATGTGACAGGCAACCAGACCTAAAATACACTTGTATTGAACAAAGCCAGCAAGTGATTGATTGGTTTAATGACTATTTCAACCCAAGCCAATGTCAGGTAAAAGTCTTAGCCGCTGATGCCTGTGCCGCTATCACTGAACTGGCCCCTGCTGATGTCATGCTCTGCGATTTATTTAGCGATTTTGGCAGTCCTGCATTTCTCTTTGATCCTGCATTTTATCAAGCCTGTGCTAGCAAGTTTAGCGATACCTTAATAATTAATTTACTACCAAGGCAGCAAGATGAGCTTGACGCAGTGATCTTGCTCGTGACCCAACAATTTAAGCAAACACCGCAAGTAATTAAGGTTGAGAACATGCGTAATCATCTGATCGTGATTAATAAAGAAAAGCCGCACAACATAGAGAAAAACTAGCGGCCTCGTTGATTCAAGAACGCTAGTTAAGGGTTGTTTAGTCTTTATTCGGTGCTAACCAACGATACACAATACCTGCTAAGATCGCACCAGCAATAGGAGCCACCCAGAACAGCCAAAGCTGTGAAACCGCCCAATCACCAACAAACAATGCCGGGCCTGTACTACGAGCAGGGTTTACCGAAGTATTGGTTACCGGAATACTCACTAAGTGGATCAACGTTAGCGCTAGACCAATAGGAATACCAGCAAAACCAGCAGGCGCTAACTTATGAGTCGCACCCAAAATCACAATGAGGAAGCCAAAAGTCATCACCACTTCAGTAACCAAAGCCGCAGTTAAAGTGTAACCACCGGGCGAATGCTCACCATAACCATTAGAGGCAAAGCCCGCACTTAAATCAAAGCCGGCTTGACCACTCGCAATCACATATAACACTGCAGCACCAGCAATTGCTCCCGCCATTTGAGCCGCAATATAAGGGCCTAGCTCTTTCGCCGAAAAACGACCACCCATAAGCCGAATGAGACGGCAGGGTTTAAATGGCAACCCGAAATATGACCTATGGCAAACGCCATGGTGAGAACGGTTAAACCAAAGGCTAACGACACGCCTAATAGACCAATACCAACTTCCGGAAATGCCGCGGCTAACACTGCACTACCACAACCACCTAAAACCAACCAAAACGTACCGATAAACTCGGCCGCCATTTTTTTAGAAAGATCCATTTTTCAACACTTTAAGAAATGTTATATTGCCCTAACTTAGAGCAACTAATAAAATATTCACATTTTATTTACTAGACAAGCAGAAAATCCAATATGTTAACGCAACGCCCCAGACTAAACCGATAACGTTACACTTTTGCGCACTTTTGAAACCCTTTGTTACAAAAGGCAAGCAATTAAAATCATATACTTAGTGACACAAAAAACCGTAACGTGAAGCTGATCAAAGTTTTATATTCTCACACTTGCAAAATAGTGCCGATTGCTCTTTAGTTGCGCTTGGGCCGAGACAAGCTTTTTACTTTTTTGTCACAATTTCAAAATATACTTCATATAAGTGACTATTATTTCGTTATTTTCCTTATCATTCAGGTAACCACTTTATGCTTAACACTGTTAATCCAACTGAAACACAAGCTTGGCAAAAGCTGCAGGCCCACTTTGCACAAAATAACATTACGTTGGCACAAGAATTCACCCAAAATCCCGATCGATTTAAGCAGCTATCTTGTCAACTCAATGACGAATTACTGCTGGATTACTCTAAAAATTTAGTCACTTCGGAAACTCTAGCGTTACTAACCGAACTAGCACATGAAGTTGATTTAAAAAGCGCAATTCACGCCATGTTTAATGGCGACAAGATTAACCAAACAGAAAACCGCGCAGTTTTACACGTGGCTTTACGTAATCGCAGTAACAGTGAAATAAAAGTAGACGGCAACAATGTGATGCCAGAGATCAATGCCGTGCTCGCTAAGATGCAAGCATTCTGCGCAAAAGTTCACTCAGGTGAATGGCTTGGTTACACCGGAAAGCGTATTACCGATATCGTCAACATAGGCATCGGCGGTTCTGATTTAGGTCCTTACATGGTCACCGAAGCCCTAAACGCTTACAAAGTAGAAGGCATTAACGCGCATTTTGTGTCTAACGTTGACGGCACTCATATCACCGAAACGTTGAAAAAAGTAAACCCAGAAACCACTCTGTTTTTGATTGCATCAAAAACCTTTACTACCCAAGAAACCATGACTAACGCCCACAGTGCGCGCGATTGGTTTTTAGCAGCGGCGAAACAACCTGAATTTGTCGCTAAGCACTTTGCCGCACTTTCAACCAACGCAAAATCAGTCGCAGAGTTCGGCATTGATACCGACAATATGTTTGAATTTTGGGATTGGGTTGGCGGCCGTTACTCACTTTGGTCAGCCATTGGCTTATCCATTGCACTAACTATTGGCTACGATAACTTCGAGCAACTGCTGGACGGGGCTCATGAAATGGATCAGCATTTCTTAAATGCCGATTTCGAGCAAAATATCCCGGTTATTTTAGCTTTGCTTGGTGTTTGGTATAACAACTTTTACGGCGCCGAATCCGAAGCGATTTTGCCTTACGATCAATACATGCATCGCTTTGCCGCTTATTTCCAACAAGGTAACATGGAATCAAACGGTAAGAACTGCGACCGTGCGGGTAATCCAATTGACTATCAAACCGGTCCTATTATTTGGGGCGAGCCAGGCACTAACGGCCAGCATGCATTTTATCAACTGATCCACCAAGGCACTAAGTTGATCCCATGTGATTTTATTGCCCCGGCACAAAGTCATAACCCTGCAGGCGATCACCACGTTAAATTGCTATCTAACTTCTTTGCCCAAACCGAAGCACTTGCCTTTGGCAAAAGCCAAACGCAGGTTGAAGCTGAATTTCTTGCCGCAGGAAAGTCATTAGAAGAAGTGAAACACTTAGTGCCATTTAAGGTCTTTGAGGGCAACAAGCCAACCAATTCAATCATGGTGAAAAAAATTACCCCAAGTGTACTCGGTCAATTGATCGCCATGTACGAGCACAAAATTTTTGTCCAAGGTATTATCTGGAATGTGTTCAGCTTCGATCAATGGGGGGTTGAATTAGGTAAGCAGCTAGCTAGCCAAATTTTACCTGAGCTGCAAGATGACGAAAACGTTAGCGCTCATGACGCGTCAACCAATGGTTTGATCAACTGCTTTAAAGCTTGGCGTTAATCGACTGCACGCAGCCCAATTAATGGGCTGCGTGCTATTTTTTTAGGCTTAATTAATATTGATTAACTTGCCTAGCCACATTTTTTAACATTAATGATTGTTAACTTAAGCGTATTTTTATACTTTTATTATCCTTAAGTAGTTTGGCAAGGGTAAAGATAATGAAGTATATCGCGAGGATAAGTTGGGTAATATTAATGCTACCCGTTTTATTCTTTCAACTTGCCCATGCCAACCTACCACCCGAACACCAAACACCTAAGATAGATTTTTATACCGAACACTTCCCTCCCTTTGCGATTGATGATCAATTTGAAATACTCGGAGAATCAGTTGATTTAGTGAGAAAAATGCAACGATTATTAGGCCAACCAGATACCATACGCATAAAACCTTGGGCCAGAGCTTACCAAAAGGTGTTACGAGAGCCGAACAGCGCCTTATTTCTAACCGCACGCACGCCGGCACGAGAAGCATTATTTAAGTGGGTAGGCCCATTAACCCGAGATAGAGTCTCGCTATGTCAGCACAAATCAGATCAAAATAAGTATGACGATATCAACCTGCTGGATAAAGACATCCATATTGCTGTCACTCGTGGCTATCCAGAGCAAGCCGCTCTCGAAAAACTCGGTTTTAACCACATAAAGTTAACCAACACACCCAATAGCACTATCAACCAGCTATTGAAGAAACGGGTTACTTTGATTAGCTGTAGCCCCAAAACCTTGTGGGATTTATTGATTCAAAATGCCACCCCCACTGACGAGATCCACTTAACCAATATTGACCTTTATGAAGTTGAGCTTTACATCGCGTTCAACCATCAAACATTGGATAAAACGATACACGCTTGGCAACACGCTTTAGAGCTGTCTAAGCAAAGCCGAGAATATATTGAGCTAAACGATTAAACACCCTCTGACCTATTTAGCCAGAAAAAGCATGCGTTACGGCCACATTTCGTTTTCAGGGATAAAACGCAAGGGTATAGATTAAAAAAAAGCCGCATCGTTAATGCGGCTTTTTTAGCACAGGCAGAAAGTGCAATTACTGCACTAAATCTTGCTCATCAAAAATACCTTCAAACAACGCACTACTTAGGTAACGCTCACCCGAGCTTGGCAAAATAACCACTATCACTTTATCTTTAAACTCTTCAAGTTCAGCTAATCGCGCCGCGGCAACCACTGCCGCGCCAGAAGAAATACCCGCTAAAATACCCTCTTCTTTCATTAAGCGACGTGCCATTTCAATAGACTCATCATTGCCAACCGTTTCAACACGGTCAATTACGCGCAAGTCTAAGTTTTTAGGAATAAAGCCCGCGCCGATACCTTGGATTTTATGCGGTCCAGGCTTCACTTCTTGACCCGCTAAGGTTTGACTGATCACCGGTGAATCTTCCGGCTCAACCGCAACCGAGATAATATTCTTACCACGTTGTTGTTTAATATAACGACTCACGCCAGTAATGGTTCCGCCGGTACCAACACCAGCAACAAATACATCCACTTCACCTTGGGTGGCATCCCAAATTTCAGGGCCAGTAGTCATGGTGTGAATAGCTGGGTTTGCTGGGTTTTCAAATTGCTGCAGTAACACATATTTTTCAGGATCACTAGCGGCGATTTCATTGGCTTTATCAATCGCGCCTTTCATGCCTTTTGCCGCTTCAGTTAGCACTAAGTTTGCGCCCAAGGCTTTTAGTAACTTACGACGCTCTAAACTCATTGAACTAGGCATAGTTAAGGTTAGCTTGTAACCACGCGACGCCGCCACAAATGCCAGTGCAATACCGGTATTACCACTGGTTGGCTCAATTAGCTCTTGGCCGGCTTTTAACTTACCTTTTTGCTCGGCGTCCCAAATCATGTTGGCACCAATACGACATTTAACAGTAAAGCTAGGGTTACGGCTTTCAACTTTGGCGTAAACATTCCCTTTAGTGACACGGTTTAGACGCACTAAAGGAGTATTACCTATCGTTAAAGAATTATCGTCAAACAACTTGCTCATCACATTTTCCTAATATTGTTAAATGCGTATCCATACTACGCTGAATTTACTCTTCTCTTTATATCAGAAATTATCAGTCTTGCTAATTTTATATTCTAATATCTTATAACCAACTCACACAGTGGTATCACATTATCTAAGTGGAGATTTTTCATTTCAGCACAAAAATAATTCACTCAATAAATACTTGTTTCACAACTCGGTTAGTCGCATATTGCGGCCCTAAGATAGAGGAGTAACCATGTCCGACAATTTGCTTAACATTTACCCGTTTGATTGGCACGGCATATTATTCTGCGTCATTTGTGCTGGCTTAATCGGATTTGAACGTCAATATCGTGGCAAGCCGGTTGGTATTCGCACTGCCTGCTTAATTGTACTCGGCACTTACAGTTTTTTAAAAGTGGGAATATCACTCTCGCCCCATTCTTTAGATCAAGCCAGAGTTTACGGTCAAATTATTACTGGTGTTGGCTTTTTAGGAGCTGGGGTAATGATGTCCCGCGATGGTCAAGTGATGGGCGTCACCTCTGCTGCCAGTATTTGGATGCTTGCAGCCATTGGCTTAATGATAGGTATCGGTTTTGAGCGTCAAGCGCTGATAATCACACTACTGGTATTACTGATACTGGTTGGCGTCGATTTGCTGGAAAACAGTTTTAAATTTATGCGCCAAGGTGTACATGCGCACTTCTATAGCCGAAAACGTAAATTGATTAAGGCCAAGCGTAATAGCCGAGCAAACACGCCGCAAGCACCAGAAGAAGTATAAAAATGTCAGCTAAGCTGTACCGAATAAATCAGCCGCGCTATGCTAGCGCGGTATTTATCTTTTATAGGCTCATCCATGTTTAGCTTTCCCGATTTAACCCAATTTGCCGCTGCGTATCCAACCTTAAGCGGCACTCGTTTAGACTTAGCCCATCGTATTGCCAAACAAAGCTATAACGAGACTTGTTTTTTTAACCAGCAACTCAATCAACATAAACTGGCACCAGAGCAATGGGCAATTGAACTAATACCGCAAAGTACGCCAGCGTGGATACATCAGATTGTTAAGTCAGCGAAAGAACAACACTACCAATTCGAAAATAGCTTAACACTGGCCGCCAGCTGCCTATCAAGCGCCTTAGAGTTAAGCTATTTAACGGTTTGCGCTAATGAGAACAAAATTGCTAAGTCTCGCTTACAAAAAGATCAAACCAGCTTAACGCAATGGTTTGCAGACACAGACCAAGCTGATGAGGCGAGCATTAAACTCGCGCTTGATGCCGCATTACTGCTGTACTTTCATCAAGTCTCACAAGTCATGTTTGGCCATGCCGCACTAGCTGAAACCACTCTGGTTGAACGTCGCGCCTTAATCACCGACGCGGACTTTAATGCCGGCACTATGTTTTGTCTGTGGCTCGATTACCACCAAGACAAATCGCGTATCCCCGCCAATGAAGCAGACGCTCTGCAACGCTTAGTCAACGCCGCTTACCTACTAAGTGTGATCGACAAAAGCCAAGCGAACAACAAAAATTCACTGCATTTTGCCAGCAACCGCGTGAGCTGCTTTGTTAGTGGTGCCATTGCGGGTTTACATGAGATGGGTAAAGGTGAGCAATTTTCTGCTGATGAAGACACACTGCAACAACAAACTGCTGAGCTCAGCCAGTGGATTGAAGCCGCGTTGTTAGACTCAAGTTTGGGCAACTTTGTCGGCAATGAAGCTGAACTAGAAGCCGATGAGCAAAAACTGCAAGGCGAAACAGCAAGCAACCGTGAAAGGTTAAAAGCGGGCCCATTACAAAAGTTAGCTTTTTAGCCTAGAAATTCAACATGCCCCCGCTCTAGCGGGGATAAAGTTGAATAAACAGTCAAAAAAATCGCATAAAACACAACAAGAACGACTAGACATGAGGCAACCTCTTGACATTATTCTCATCGCTACCTAGTCTGCTTATCTCTCTAATCAAGGTGGTCTGTGATGGAAATAACTTACAACTTAAAATCGGCGTCGGAGCGCCGCACCGAACCATTTAAGCCAGATGAAAATGTTGGCTTTGGTAACCTCAGAACCGAGCATATGTTTCTCATGGATTACCGAGACGGCGAGTGGCGTGATCCACGCATTGTGCCTTACGGGCCATTTGAAATGGCGCCAGGAGCAATGGCGCTGCATTATGGCCAATCAATTTTTGAAGGGGCCAAGGCCTTCATGCATGAAGATGGTGAAATTTACACATTTCGCATCAATAAAAATGCCGAGCGAATGAATCGCTCTGCCGATATCCTTTGCATTCCTCATCTCGATGAACAAATGCAAATTGATGCCATTAATGCCTTAATCGACGTTGATCGCTTGTGGTTTCCAATGCAGCAAGGCGCATGTTTGTATATTCGTCCATTTATTTTTGCCACAGAAGACCGTCTCTCCATTGGCGCCAGCAAAAGCTACACGTTCTGCGTAGTGTTAAGCCCAAGTGGTGCTTACTACGCTGCAGGCGTAAACAAGGGCATACGATTGCTGATCAGTAAAACATTCCATCGCGCAGTTTCAGGTGGCACTGGGGCATCAAAAGCAGCAGGAAACTATGCGGCATCGTTGCGAGCAGGCCAGGCAGCTGCTGAATTTGGCGCATCCCAAGTGCTGTATTTGGATGCCAATAATCAGCAAATTGAAGAAGCTGGCGCAATGAATCACTTCCATATTCTGAAAGATGGTACCGTGATCATCCCGACCTTTACCGACACAATTTTAAAATCCATCACTTCGCAATCCATCATGGAATTAGGCGAGCAATTGGGTTGTGAGGTGCGCCAAGAAACCATCATGTTAGATCAGTTTATTGCTGATATAGAGTCAGGTGAAATTATTGAAGCAGGTGGTTTTGGCACCGCTGCCGTAGTCTCTGCCGTTGGCTCTTATATTTTTGAAGATGGCCGCGTTGTTACTGTTGGTAATGGTGAGGTTGGTGAGCATGTGCAACGCATTTACAAATTGTATACCGACATGCAAAAAGGCTATGTCCAAGCCCCTGAAGGCTGGTTGCAAAAAGTCGAACGCATCGCCTCTTAGGCTCTGCTGCAACAAAATAAAAGGCGCTAAGGCAACAGCCTCGGCGCCTTTTTATTGCTGTCAGTTCTTTTAAACTACAGATTACGAGCAGGCAGCGTTTTACCATGAGTGGCGTATAACGCTAAACCGGTAAACACTAGACCGCCCACTAAGTTGCCTAAGGTTACTGGAATTTGGTTCCAAACTAACCAATCCACAATGGTAAATTCAGCGCCTAGCATCATTCCTAATGGGAACAGATACATATTCACCACGGCATGCTCAAATACTAAACCGAAAAAGATAAAAATAGGAAACCACATAGCCAACACTTTGCCACTGACCGATTTTGATACCATGGCCCCCACGACCCCTAAGCACACCATCCAGTTACATAAAACCCCCTTCACGAAGACAGTGATCCAACCGTTTAAGCCGTGTTCCGCAAAACCTAATGAGCGGGCAGTTGAGGCTTTAATAAACGCTTGCCCCACTGCACCGGGATCCATGCTGAAATTCATGGTAAAGGTTAACGCGACTAAAAAAGCCACACTGACTGCGCCAATCAAGTTACCCAACGCCACCAGTAACCAGTTGCGTAAAACACCGGTCTTAGTCACACCAGGGCGCTGTTCAAATAAGGCCAACGGCGCTAACGCAAATACACCAGTTAATAAGTCAAAACCCATTAGATTCAAAATCACAAAACCAACGGGAAACACCAGTGCCCCAGTAATAGGAATGCCAGTTTGCACGGCGGTAGTAATCGCAACAGCAACAGCAATGGCTAAAATAGCCCCCGCCATGGTGCCGCGAATAATGGTGTCGCGCGTTGACATAAACACTTTGCTTTCGCCAGCATCTATCATGGTTTGTACAAATTCAGCAGGTTTAACGTATGACATAAATCATCCTTGCGCTAATAATTAAAAAAAATGACATAATGTAAGGCTTTCAAACCACCAGCACAGTGCTAGTAAAACCGGAAAGCCCTGTGGTTATGTCAGCTTTTGGCTATGCCAGCACCTCAACCACCCCGTTTTTAACCCGAGTTTGATAGGCTGGAACGGCTATTTCCGCATTCTCTAAACATGATCCATCAGTCAAGTTAAAACGCTGTTTCTTTAATGGCGATGCCACCCACAACGCATCGCCATGCTGACAAATAACGCCACGTGATAGCACATTCGCCTGACCAAACGGATCCATATTGTTTAGGGCGAAAACTTGCTCATCGTTATAAGGGCGAAACAATGCCACCTGTTTATCATTGACGAGAGCACATACCCCCGTGGCAGGATAGATTTTGCTTAACTCACACACGCTGAACCATTTGTTATTCTTACTCATACGGTTTCTTCCTCTAATGCGTTATCCAGCTGAATACGGTAAGTTGGTACTTTTTCGGTAATAAAGGCGGGGCGTTTTTGGCCACGCTCTGGCACAAACTGCACATTATCATCACTTAAATCTGAGTTAATAAAGTGTGCGAAACGAGCTAGCTGATCTTTATCCGATAATGTTTTTGCCCATTCACATTCATAACTCGCTATTAGCTTGCTCATATCGGCTTCAAGCTGTTGATTAATTTCTAACTTGTCATGAACGATGACATCACGCAGGTAATCAATGCCACCTTCTAAATTATTCAGCCACACCGAAGTACGGGTAAGCTTGTCGGCGGTGCGCACATAGAACATCATGAAGCGGTCAACGTATTGCAATAAGGTGGTTTGATCGAGATCAGATGCCAATAACACCGCATGCTGTGGTTTCATACCGCCATTACCACACACATACATGTTCCAGCCCGAATCGGTGGCGATGATACCAAGATCTTTACCTTGTGCTTCGGCGCACTCACGGGTGCAGCCAGACACGCCAAATTTCATCTTGTGCGGGGTGCGAATGCCCTTGTAACGGTTTTCAAGTAGCGCTCCGAGGCCAACACTGTCTTGCACACCAAAACGACACCAAGTGCTACCGACACAGGTTTTCACCATGCGCAATGCTTTGGCGTAAGCTTGGCCAGTTTCAAAGCCTGCATCGAGTAAGGTTTGCCAAATGGCCGGTAAGTCTTCTTTACGGGCACCAAATAAGCCAATGCGTTGTGCGCCTGTTACCTTGGTATATAAATCGTAATCTTGCGCGACTTGCGCCAGTACAGATAAGGCTTTTGGTGTCACTTCACCAGCTGACATCCGTGGGATCACCGAGTAGGTGCCGTCTTTTTGCATATTGCCCAAGAAGATATCATTGGTGTCTTGTAAACCATTATGCTCTGGCGTTAGCACATACTCGTTCCAGCATGATGCCAACAACGAGCCAATTGTCGGCTTACAGACTTCACAGCCGTAGCCCTTACCGTATTTAGCCAGCAGCTCAGTAAAGGTTTTAATCCCTTCAATTTTGATTAGGTGGTATAGCTCTTGGCGCGAATATTCAAAGTGTTCGCATAAATGATTTTTAACTTCAATACCTTGTTTGGCTAATTCAGCGTTCAGCACTTGTGAAATAAGTGGTAAACAACCGCCACAACCAGTACCTGCTTTGGTCACTTCTTTAATTGCTGACATAGTGGTATGGCCGTCAGCCACCGCGGCCGCGATATGACCTTTACTAACATCAAAACAAGAACAAATTTGCGCACTCTCTGGCAGGGCATCCGCACCTAACTTAGCACCACCACAGCCATCGCGAGACGGTAAAATCAGGCTATCTGGGTGTTCAGGTAATTCGATATCATTAAGCTTGTATTGTAATAAGGTGCCGTAATCAGAAGCATCACCCACCAGCACCGCACCCAACAGCTTTTTACCATCTTTCGAGACAATAATTCGTTTGTAAAGATCTTGGCTTTCATCACTGTAGACATAACTGCGACAACCCGGTGTACGACCATTGGCATCACCTATACTGCCGACATCGACCCCCAGTAATTTAAGTTTGGCGCTCATGTCAGCACCAGCAAACTGGTTGTCGTTACCTAACAAGGTATCGGCGGTAACTTGCGCCATTTTGTAGCCTGGTGCCACTAAGCCGAAGAATTGCTCTTGCCATGAAGCACACTCACCAATTGCAAATACATCAGGATCAGAGGTAATACACTGATCATCAATCACAATACCGCCACGGCGACCAGTGGCAAGGCCACACTGTTTCGCCAGCTTGTCTTGCGGCCGAATACCGGTACTGAACACGATAAAATCCACTTCTAACTCAGTACCATCGGCAAACTTCAAGGTATTACGGGCGGTCGTGCCCTGAGCAATAATTTCTAAGGTATTTTTACTGGTGTGAACTTGTACGCCTAGGCTTTCAATTTTACGGCGCAGCATCTTGCCGCCTTGCTCATCCAGCTGCTCTGCCATTAATACAGGCGCAAATTCAATCACATGAGCTTGGATGCCCAATGCTTTTAAAGCGCCAGCGGCTTCCAGGCCAAGTAACCCCCCACCCACTACTACACCGCTTTTGCTGCGACGGGCACAGGCTTCAATAGCGTTCAAATCTTCAATGGTGCGATAGACAAAACAGTCTTTGCTTTCGTTGCCTTTGATCGGTGGCACAAACGGGTACGAGCCCGTTGCCATAACTAGTTTATCGTAATAAACCGCACGCCCCGTTTGTGTATGAATGACTTTTTCGGCGCGGTTAATGGTAATGGCACGCTCGCCAATTAACACCTTAACTTGATGCTTTTCATAAAAACCTTCTTTTACCAACGAAAGCTCTTCTGCTGTATGGTGAGAAAAATAAGACGACAAATGCACGCGGTCGTAAGCCACGCGTGGCTCTTCACACAACACAGTGATATCAAATTGGGATTGCGGGGATTTTTCGATTAACTCTTCAATAACACGGTGTCCCACCATGCCATTGCCGATAACTGCCAGTCTCATTTTGTCCATTGCTGCCTCAATATTTTCTGCTTATGGCTGCAATGTAGTAATAATAAAAAATAGCCAGTTGATATAAATCAACTGGCTATTTAAACATCCCTAAAGAGGTATAAGATATGTTACAAGTGAGATCTATTTAGCGGCTAAAATTTGCATTAAATTACAAATAAATAACAATTGGGCCAGTAAAATGATGCCCTTACCAGCGACAATTAGATGTCACCTCAGGCACTCAAAGGTATTTTAAGCGCCCATTTTTTTCTTCATTGCAGCGACATTACGTTTGAAGTCTTGCAATCTCTTGTTCGTCATTTCTGTCGCGAAAGGCAGTTTTACATTCAATGGGTTAACTTGACGACCGTTGATATGAAACTCGAAATGCAAGTGTGCTCCCGTTGAGCGCCCTGTATTCCCCGTTTTCGCTACCATTTGTCCCATCGAAACACGCTCACCTTTACGTACTAAAATTTTGCTTAAGTGTAGGTAGCGAGTGGTGTATTTACGACCATGCTTCAATACTAGGTATTTTCCAGCAAAGGGGTGGTTTTCAACCCGTTCAACCACACCGTCACCAATAGAGTAAACTGGCGTGCCAATAGGTGTCGCCCAGTCCGTGCCATAGTGCGGACGAATTTTACCCGTCACCGGATGCTTACGTTTTAAGTTAAAATGCGAGCTCAAGCGAAACTTACCATTGAGTGGACTTTTACGATAAGCCTTATTTAAACCACTACCGGCCTGATCATAATAGTTGCCATCATCATGTAAAAAAGCACTATAAGTGGTATTACGGCTCTTAATTATTACACCTAATACTTCATCTTGGTAAAACTCTCCTTTCACACGTTGCTCGTTAACCAATACGTAATATTTGTCGCCCGCGCGCAAGTTTCTAAACTTAAGTCGGTTTTCAAGTAATTTTGCAATGTGGGTAATACTGCTCATGCTGAGAGAATTTTTATTCGCACTAATATTAAATGAACCATGAATATCACCCGCAATCACCCGTTCAGACCATTCACCAGGGTCAGTAAATAGCTCGGCACTGAAACCATCCTCGGTCGCGGTAAAAGTCAGCTTGTTAGCAATGTCGATACCAAGATCTAACTTAGATAAACGGCCTTTTGCATCCAAGGTAATGTTGAGGGTTTGCCCTGGCATCACATTACCTAAACGCAGATCTTTTTCATCCGCCACTAACAATTCAGGTAATGCACTATAAACATTTAGCTCACTTAAATATTTGCCGACCGTATCGCCCGGTTGTAGCGTAACAAAATGCTCTGACACGCCAGACATATCAGGGAATTCAGCATGGGCTTTTATTACTTCATTAGGATCTTGCGCAACCATGTCCGTTTGTTGCTTTAATATACGGTCCATATCGAGCTCAAGAGGTCTAGCGACACCATCAACCTTGGGTGGCGCATCGCCACTTGGCCAAGCAATAAACACAGCAACAAAGATAACAACCACTATGAAAATGGCCATCAAATGAAATCGGGGCAGTCGAGATAGAATAGAAGGCATGCTCATCAATGTTATAGAGTAACAAAAACGAGCAGTTTATAAGAATTTTCATTCAGAATATAGCGTAATGTAACAACAAGGTGCTAAGTGCTGTGAAAAATAAAACTAACCTTAACCCAGCAATGTCTCCGAATATTAGCCTATGCTTAATACTTCGATTGTTAAAAAACTCAATAAAGACAAAGCAGTATATTTGCATTCATTACAAACAATGAGTTACCCGCGGCTTTTCCGATGTTTTTAGCTGTTATTAGCGAGTTGAACCGAAATCAAGTAATGATTATAAAGTACTGGAGAGAGCGGATTTTTTATTCGTTTAATCACTCAACCCTTTGCATCCTTTTGTCATATGGGGCCCACCCTTCTGTGGTCCCATTTTTTTACCTACTCAATTTTTTGGTTGTTTACCAAAGGTAACGCGGTTACGACCATCGTGTTTTGATTGGTATAACGCTTTATCAGCACGCTCAAATGCCACATCAACCGTCTCTTGCTCACTTTTTATGGCAATGCCTATACTTATCGTCATTTTCCTATCCAGCATGATGTTTTGCCAATGATACAGCTCTACTTGATTACGGATCCTATCGGCTGTACTTACAACTTTGTCGGCTTCTGTTTCCGTCAATAGAATAACGAATTCTTCTCCACCGTAGCGAGCAACAAAATCACCTGAACGTACGCTTTGTTGCAGAATAAGCGCTAATTCTTGCAAGACGGTATCACCGACTTGATGGCTAAACTTATCGTTAACCGATTTAAAATGATCCGCGTCTGCGACTAAGATCGCGTAAGCACCTTTTCGCTCGCTAAAAGTAACATCCAACCAACGACGATTGTATAATCGCGTTAACGGGTCAATATAAACGTCTTTTTCAAGCTGACTCACCACCTCTTGCTGGCTTAAGGCTTGGTTTTTCAACGCCGCGTTTTCTAAACGTGTTTTCTCAAAATCCAGTTTCGGTTCCCAACGTTTAAAACGGCGTAAACAATGTAATCCTAGTTCACTAACCGGCACCTTACTTAACAGCTCTATGGCAATAGCATGAGCCTGTTTTTCACAGGTAAGCGCTTGTTGATATTCACCATTTTCATCATAAGCGAGGCTTAAGGCTTCATATAATTCGCATTTAAGCATCGGCAAACTCAAATCACCGATATCAATTAACGTTTGCTTAAGCAGTAATATGGCTTCATTTGCTCGTCCAATCAAGCTATAACAAAGCCCTAGCTCAAGCGAAATTTTATTACTAATCCATTTGAGTTTGTGTCGGTCACTGGAAGTTTTGGCTTTCTCTAGTAAATTTATTGCCATATCGACTTGCCCCATGCCACGACAAATTTGGCTGTGGTAAACAAATAGTTCCGCCATATATGCATCCGCAAATTGGCCATCTAACAACGCTTGGGTTTCACACTCAGTCAGCAACTGACGCGCATCTTCATACAAAGTAAGCGCAATCAAACATGATACTTCACATAGGTTAATTCTTAGTTTTAACTGTTTTGATTGAATGCCCTCATAATGATCTCTGCCCTTATTATAAAATTGTAAAGCGCGCTGATGATCACTCACTACTTCAAGTAACTGAGCAACGCCGATCAAGCCTTCCACAAAATGATCAATATCGCCCATGTTTGCTGCTTCAGCAGACATGGCCAGCCAAGTATTCATGGCGTCTTCAAAGCGAATATCATCGGCATAGCGCTGAGCTAAATGATTCTGTACCACCAGCAGCTCGCCCTGTTCTACAGAATTGATTAGCTTGGCTTCTGCGGTTTCCAATAGGTGAATAGCTGTTTCAATTTTTCCAGAGCCATAGTAAATGTCCGATAAAGTCCGTAGCCCTAATGAACTCTTTTTCGCATCGTCGGCGTTTTCATCTATATATTGCTGACAAAGCGCGATGGCTCTAGCCTTATCACCCTCTGCCAATGATTGGCTAGCTTGGCTGAGCGCGCTCATTGAACAAGTCATTGCTCACCCCCTTGTGTTGATGCGGCCAAGCTCAGAAAATCAGATACATTAAACATAGTAACAGTGGCAGCAACTTCAGCTTTGACAGTTCGCCACCAAGGGTATGCAACAAGCAATTGCTCGATATGCAGGCGTAACGACTCTCGCTCAGACAAATTGGCAGCCATTAAAAGCGCAATGCTTTGCATGCCCCAAATCACCCCTCGATCCGTTTCTTGTAACAAACTATGCAACAAAGGCACAGCATGATCACACTGTTGCTCACTGGCAAATTCGATCTCAAACACCACTAAATCAGGCTCATCCAATCGAGTTCGACAACTAAATAACCAAGCGCCACGTTGCCGCATTTGCGGGTAGTGTTGAATTTGACTAACAAAGTCCCCGACATTCATTCTCTTTATTAGCTGCTTCGAGCGCAGATCTAGTTGACCCCTTGAAGACAGAAACTCATCACTGCCTTTTGACAGCGACTGCTCTCTAATTAAGTTAAGATCATAACGTCGATAATCTCGGTAATGTTGTAAGGCTTCTTTATCTTGGCCCAAGCGTCGACAAATCTCAGTACGTTCCAGACAAATCTGAGACAGTAACTCGCCTTGATCAAAACCTTGCGCTAGCCGCTCAGCAGCTTCCAGATAATCATTAGCTTGACTAAGCTGGCCTTGTTTTTTCGCCACCCTCGCACTTGAAACAGAGGCATGGGCAGACATCCAAGCCAAATTATTTTCTGTCGCGATTTGTAAAGCTTGCTTAATTTCGCTTCCTGCTTCCTCTGGATGACCAGAATAAAGTAAAGCTAACCCCCTAAAGTCATGTATTTCTGCATGCCATGTTTGATCGGGGCAATCTGCTAAAAATTCATTACAGCGCGCTAAAATTGGTAGCATTTCGACATATTTTTTCTGCAAAAACAAAGACCATGCCAGCAGTATAGAAGATTTTCCCGCAATCCATTTATAGTCTCGTAAAATGGAAGCATCGAGGGCAAATTGTAAAGCAGATTCGGATTGGGCCAGATTTCCCGTAATACGCCACACATTGCCCAAGCCAATTAACGCTTCCAGCTGTAACTCAAATTCATTATGTAAAATCGACTTTTCTAGCGCTTGATTCCAATAGTGTTGCGCCGAGCGATAGCGCGCTAGCCCCCAATTTAAGGTAGCAATTCGGTGCTGCAGTTGAGTTAAAAACTGAAACTCTAACTCTGGTGTGAGAAGTGATTCGACACGGCTACAAACCCTTAGCCCAGCCTGATAATCCATAGTATGCCAATATACTTCAGCCATTTTTAGTAAGACCGCGACATAGCCCTGATCGTCTCGGGTTTGGCGCATATCTTCAACTAATGAAACAACTCGAGCTAGCGCATCCTTAGGGCTTTCACTTATTAAGCTATCAATAATAGCCAACTCAACCTTAATGTGTTTTTGTAATTCTTGTAAAATGATAGACATAATTACCCCGAATAAAACCCTAGGGTCTGTTGATCTTTGCTGGTTAATTTTTGTTCGAGATAAAAGCGTTTTGAGCAAGGCGAGCAGTGTGTAGCTTAGCATTCTAAGTAAATACTGCTCAACGATGGACAAAACGCTTTTAGCCGAATCCGTAGGACAGCGTTTGTTGGCCACTTCTACTGCGTTAGCGCCTTTTCGCATAGTTCACTATGCCACAAAGGTGCTGGCCACAACGAACGTTTTGTATAAATACCCAACAATTCGCTGCAAAAACAATCACGAAGATCAACAGACCCTAGTTACTTCTTGTTAGCTTAGTAAATCATTGAGGAATATCATTAAGCTCTATCACCTTATTATAAGGTTCACCTTCTAATAAGGCTTGGTAAATAGTCGCTGAACGGCCCTTTCCGGCCCACCATTTACGTTGTTCCTCAGTTGGGCAAGCTAGTGATGTGCCAACTAATCGCTGAATGTTATGGCCCGAAAAAGCAGACAAGTTACTGTAATAGAGACTGAGTATGGCGTCATAAATGTTCATTTGTTGCTGCTGAGAAAACCGTTTAGCCAGCTGCCAAAACGTTTGTTGTGGCGCTCTCGTTATCTGACATTTAGTATTCGTCGACACCACTGGCGCTGCTGAAGGGGGCCTATCTGTACTCGTTTGCTCGGTCAAATTGGCAAGCAAAATCGGCCTAATCACTCGGTAAGCCTTTAGCTGATAACGCTGTGTATCAAAAGCTAAAGTAGGATGGAATACCTCGAACATATACTGATTAGTACGACGTTGCTGCAACCAAGTCACCTTACCTGATGCACTCTCGACTAACGCAAACATCATTTCCATTGCTAGGTTTTCATCGCCAACGAAATTAATTCTGGCGACAAAAGGAGACGACCGAACAACTTTCTGTAAACTAACAAACCCGTCCCCCTCAACTTGCGCAGGGGTCGCTTGATCTGGATCGCCCACAGGCATAAATTCGCTGTATTTAGCTTGCGCCAACAAGCTAACGAAACTAAAACTAACTATCAGTAATAACACAACTAAACGTAACAATTGAATATCCTTATTCTTCATCATACGTAAACGCTGCCTAGCTTAGCATTTAGGGCTCGATATCTGTTTTATATAAGGCTAGGCCGCGCGCTTGATAATTTTTCAATGCTCCAGGATGGTCTGAATCGCAAGTGTGGACCCATACTCTTTGCGCCTGCCAAGCCCAAGCCTGAGCAATCGCCTCACTGAGTAGATAACCACCTATGCCTTTACCAATAAATCGTGGTGAAAGGCCAAAATATCGAATTTCAACGTCTTCCTCCTCTTTATGCAACTCAAAATATCCCGCAGGAGCGCCCGAATAATATAAAACCCAAGTTCTTAACTGGCCCGACTCAACATGTTTGCGCCAATCGGAGTCACTCCAGTTTAACTTATCAGTCCACTGCCATTCGGCCCCGACTAACTGGTATAAAAAACGATTGTATTGATATTCTGCGACCTCTACCTCAACTAAATTTAAAGGTAAGTCAGCAGGAGCTGGCTTTGATTTCAGCTCATCAGGATGTAAGGATTCTAAATACCAAATAGTTGCCATAAAACAGCCTAGCAAGTGAGAAAGTAAAGTCTAATCATAACATTATTGCTCGTTCAGTCACTCCTTTATACTGCCTTTCTGGCCCTCAACGTAGTGCCTAGCAACAATAGGAACCACTGGCTTAAGGGGCAAAAATCTTTATAATATGCCGATTTAACTAGGTCAATTTAATGCTCTTTATTTGCCCGTTATGCCAAGCTCCCCTTTCTCGCGAACATAGCAGCGCACGTTGCCCGCAAAATCACTGTTTTGATTTTGCCAAAGAAGGGTATTTAAATTTATTACCGGTGCAGAAAAAGAATTCCATTGACCCTGGCGACAATAAAGCAATGATGCAGGCGCGTCGTGATTTCTTAAATAACGGTTTCTACCAAACTTTAGCAAAGCAAGTAGCAGACTTAATCAATCAGCAAAGCGCCGCCCAGCAAGAGAATATTCAGGCCCTCGATCTGGGCTGTGGTGAGGGATATTACAGCCAATATTTCGCCGTAAACGCGAATCCCAATATAAATTGGCATGGTCTGGATATATCAAAAACTGCGATCCGCTATGCCGCCAAACGCGCTAAATCGATTCAATTTTGCATCGCTAGTGCCTTTGACTTGCCTTTTGCCGCGCA
Source organism: Motilimonas sp. 1_MG-2023 (assembly GCF_030547455.1). Classification (NCBI taxonomy): domain Bacteria; kingdom Pseudomonadati; phylum Pseudomonadota; class Gammaproteobacteria; order Alteromonadales; genus Motilimonas; species Motilimonas sp. 1_MG-2023. Next base: position 47,046 of record NZ_JAUOPX010000016.1, read on the forward strand.
GCAATTTGACTGCATTACTCGTATTTATGCCCCATCTGATGCCAATGAATTACAACGAGTATTAAAAAATGACGGCTGTATTATCAGTGTCAGTCCAGGACCAAGGCATTTATTCCAGTTAAAGCAAGCTATTTACGATACACCAAAGCCTCACAGTGAGGCGCCATCAGAAATAGAAGGGTTTATAGTAGTAGAGCAAGTTCAACTAACCTACCCCGTGACATTAACGCAAAGCCAAGACATCGCTAATTTGCTAGAAATGACGCCTTTTGCTTACAAGTTAACGGCAACGCAAAAGCAACAACTGAGCAGTCAACCGCTCATGTTGGACTTAGACTTTAAAATAGAAGTGTTTAAAAAGCAGATTTGAGCCTTTCAAATTGATGATTCACTACCTCAACTAAAAACTGGGTTGCTGTGAAAAGCCGCGCCTAGTCAGGGATGCAAGTTTATCATCCCATAACCAAATATTGTCAGGGGTTAAATGAACCCCACCAACCCAATAATCCAGCTCGATGATATCTAATAAGTGGCGACGACCCGTTAACACCTGCTCACCTAACTCAGTGATACTAACCGGACATTCCCAACTTGGTTTAGGCCAATGAATGACTCTGGCCGCATTTAAAGACAATAAACGTTGAAAGAATACTGTATCAGCCATAAATCGCCTTGCTTCTTCAACTTGATAAAGTCTAAACAGCTCTTTTGGATCCGAACAACCTTGCTGAATATTTTTTAAGGCTATTTGTTGCGCCAAGCCCAAGCCATTAAAGGTAGAAGGGTATTCTTGTAGCAAGCGCCTTACTGCACCACTAAGGTAAGGCAGTACACTGGTGTCTAAATTTAACAAAGAAGATAACAATTTAGGGTTTTCTTGGGTAAACACCTGCCAACCATAACTGGCAACATCTAACATTTGATAACATAAGGGCTGCTCTTCATTGAGCAAACAAACCAGCTCGGTCGCGGAGCATTCTGATAAATACTTATCAACACAGATAACGCTGATCTCAACGGTTAGCTGTGGCTGCTTGTTAAACCAATCTAAAATCTGCAACATTTGCAGTTGATCGTATAGATCAAACTCAAACCAAAGAATGATTTTTTTGTAATAGTTAAGGCGCTGTAATTGTTGATCACGGGTCCGGAAACTACTGAGCACCTGGTCATAATCTCCCCACCCCATTTGCGCTATATACTCGGCTCGTACGCCTGATAAGGCTTCAAGAGAAAGACCATGAGGAACCGGCCCCTCATGTAATAAATCACGCCAAGGCAGATAATCACCGATAATGCCAGCTTGTCGCATTGCATCAACTGCGCAATCACCATTAGTAATGTTTAAAGTCCTAGACATAAATTCCTCTTACCGTTATCTCGCATATCAAAGATAGCAGCTAAATCTGCTTTTCTACCTTTAATTGAGAATCATTTTTTGCAAAAAAATTGATTATGGTCTGTTTATTATCAGTACGTAAGCTCGGCTGATGATAAAAGCACTTTATTCATACTAGCCCCCTCATATACCCAATCAACTTGAAGATGCATGTTTCAGAGCGCCACCGTGTTTTCAATACTAGGCACGCTAATGCAAGAATGTAGGCACCTTTTAAATTAGCATAACAAGGTAGTGGAAACATAGTGGCGTTCCCAAAGTGCCTTAATAAACATCCTATTTTTTAGAACCTTTCACTCCAAATATTCTGCTTTTGTTCTAAAACAATTTCAGCCATGATATAAATTAGAATCGTTATTATTTGATAAATGGAACAAGCCGTTGTTAAAGAACTCAACTCAAGGTTATGGATGGGTGACGATCATCATTCACTGGCTAGTTGCGTTAGCTGTGTTCAGCTTATTCGCATTGGGCTACTGGATGGTTGATCTAAGTTACTACTCTGACTGGTATCAAACCGCACCTATGTTGCACAAAAGTTTTGGTATCTGCTTATTCGCGTTAATGGTATTTCGTATTATTTGGCGTCTAACTAACCCCAAACCAAAAGGCTTATCCAATCATCAAGCTTGGGAAAAAACCGTCGCTAAACTAGGCCACTTTGCTTTATACGCCATATTGTTTGTGCTGATGATTTCTGGTTATCTTATCTCCACCGCAGACGGGCGCGCTATTTCTGTGTTTGGTTGGTTCGATGTACCCGCACTACTATCGGGTTTACCCCAGCAGGAAGAAATAGCTGGTGATATACATGAAATTTTAGCTTGGAGCCTACTCGTACTCAGCGCAGGTCACGCACTGGCGGCTTTAAAGCACCACTTTATTGATAAAGACTCTACCCTCAGCCGGATGTTAAAGCCGGTGAACTCTACAGAAACAAGGAAACAATAATGAAAAAACATCTTACTGCTGCCATCTTATCGGCTGGTTTATTTGCTGCTGCAACGCCGGCATTAGCCGCAGACTATGCGATCGACACCCGTGGTGCCCATGCTTCGGTCAACTTTAAAGTAAATCACTTAGGCTACAGTTGGGTAGTGGGTCGTTTTGACACTTTCTCGGGTGACTTTAGCTATGACCAAGAAAACCCAAGCGCGGCTAAGATTGCAGTAACAATCGACACGAAGAGCGTAAACTCTAACCACGCTGAGCGTGACAAGCATATCCGCGGTAAAGATTTCTTAGAAGTGGACAAATTCCCAGAAGCTAAGTTTGTCAGCACCAAGTTTGACTCAACAGATGGTCAAACCGGTAAACTACATGGCCAATTTACACTGCGCGGTGTAACCAAAGACATAGTAATTGACGTAACTAAAGTTGGCGAAGGTAAAGACCCATGGGGCGGTTACCGCGCTGGCTTTGAAGGGGCCACCACTATCACGATGAAAGACTACGGCATCCCAATGGACTTAGGGCCACAATCAGCAACGGTTGAGCTTGAGTTTCATATCGAAGGTATTAAAAAATAATTCAGTGATTACCTGAATTTACCTAGCATTAAATGATATGAGGTGCCCTTTGTCGGCACCTTTTTTGTATTGCAAAACACATTAAATCGTTCATATTTTCAGCAAACACTGCTATCTTCAGAGCATGGAACAGTTAGAATTTTTTCAAATACAAAGCCCTTGTCGCGGGATCTGCCAAACAGATAACCGCGGCTATTGCATGGGCTGCATGCGCAGTCGTGAAGAAAGATTTGGTTGGCTACAATTAAGCCCAACTGAGCAGCGAAATATAATTCGGTTATGCCGTCAAAGAATGATAAGAAAAATCAGAGCTGAGCGAGCATTAGCCGCTGAGAATAAAAGTGGTGAACAAATGCCACCACAGGGAGAGCTGTTTTAAAAAACCGTTATGGTCTGATTTCAATTTCGGTACCATCAGGCACTAATTGCCAAATTTCTGCCATGTGATCATTCAGTACCGCAATACAGCCATCGGTCCAATCCCGACCTTTATATTCATCCTCAAGGTGTCCCTTACCATTGGGTAAGCCATGAATAAAAATGGCGCCACCAGGTTCATAACCCTTCTGGTTGGCATAAGCCAAATCTTTTTCGTTCGGGTAGTTGATATGGATTGAGCGAAAGAAGTTACTTTCCGGATTGCGGTAATCTAACGTATAGCGCCCCTCTGGAGTACGTTTATCCCCTTCCCATTTTTTATGGCCTTCGGGACGTTTCCCAAGAGATATATCGTATTTTTGTAAAATCCGACCATTATCCAATAAATATAAAGTGCGCGCGCTTTTTATCACCAGCACCTTATCAACCTTGCTGGCCAGTGACAAAGGCGAAAATAGGCTTAACGCGATTGCAACAACGATAAATTTAATGATGGTGGTGTTCATGGTGATGGGCATGCTCATGTTGGTGTTTTTTTAATAAACTAGCAGGTATTAACTCAGCTAGAAAAGCTCTTGCGCCGCGCTTAAATAAAGACACAGCAAACAACACGCATATTACCGCCAAACTAATATATTCCAACCAATCCTGCGCCCAACTGTGATCATGCTCTAACCAAGGCAACACGGTTACTTCTGCATATTGATTCAACACCCAGCCGGCCATAAAAGCAAAAGCCGCAATGGACCCAAACAAGGTAATCGCCACACGCTTGCCTTGTAGTTTTTCAATGAAGCTAAACAGCGACAAATTAATCGTCGGGCCTACTAATAACAACGCAAGCACCGCTCCCGGTGACACGCCCATCAACAATAAAACGGCGGCAACAGGTGTTAGCCCAGTGGCACATAAATGCATCGGTAAGGCCAAAACAATAACCAGCAAAATTTGCAACCATAAGTGCTCAGCGAACATCTGCCATCCCGGCGTTGGCGCCAATGTTGCTGCTACAATCCAACCCACAATAATCCAAGGAGCCGTGTGATCAATTAAGTGTTCATAACTGTGTTTTATCGCCCCTAACAAGCGAGAGCCTTGGGCTTGATTCACTTCCATAACAGCTTGAGAATGAGACATGTCTTCCTGCTTTTGCAGCCAACGTCCCACCAACACGCCAATAATCAGGATCAACAACAGTGCCAACACCAACCGGAGCATTACCCATTGCGAGCCCAACAATGGCCAAGAAAGTAATAACGCATCAAAACTCAGAATGGGCGCGGCGATTAAAAAAGACAAAGCAAAAATTTGACTAGAGCCTTGCGCCTGTAAATTCTGATACATCCGCGCTGCATCCGGTACACAAATAGGCACAGACAAACCTAAAAAAGCCCCTTTTATGCTGTCAGTCGAGCCCGGATGACGATTAAGCTGGGTTAACCATCGGGCTGGCATGCGCAAATAGTTGAGTAAATAAGTAATGGCATAAGCCAGTAATAAGGCGGGTGAGCTATGTAATGCCAAACTGATAAACCGCTGTAACGCCAGCGCTGTCTCATGACCATGGCCACTCAGGCTTTCACCTTGCCACATTTGGGCACGATCCCAAATAGAGTCCATATGCACATGATTGTGTGCCACATAACCGAGCCAATGAGGAAGTAGCACCGCCGCTAAACACAACAAACCAAATAAGGTTCCTAAGCCAGCCATACGCTTTTCCAGCACTTCGTCCATCGCTTTGTTTTTGTCTTGATAGGGGCGATGAAATACCACATGTAAAATCGACCCTGTGACCAACGCTTGGAACCATGCCAGCCATTCATTACTCATATGCGGAATAACCTGACTGCCAAAATAGCTTCCCGCTAACGTAGCCAAAGACATTGCTGTTAACACCGCAATCGGCAACATACGACCATACTGTGGCCGTAATAACCACCACACCGTCAACCCAACAGGCAAACGGTGCAAAATAACCCCTAGCGCCAATAACCAAGCGGTATGAGACTCATCAACCACCAACGCTCCGCCATCGGTCACCGCATGTAGCACTAATCCGCCTACACCAAAAAGTAAGGTGTAGTTATGGGCTTGATTAGCAATACCATGGAAATATTTTTCGACCAAGCCTGGGCCAAATAGACCCAAGGCAACAAAAACAAATGAAACCAAACCACCGTGATATAAGGCTTCTGGTAAGATATGAAACAGCACTAAGCCACTAATAGTGACAAAAATAAACGCATCTAATAGCGAAAACCAACCCTTACGTTGCTGTATAGATTGACAAATAAATGGCCCCATAAATAAGGCAATAATACTTAAGATCACTAACATGGATGCATAGCTCTAAAAATTGGAACGTAATAATATAACAAATAGCGCTAGGATGACTGCTTTTTCTATCAAATTAAACTGGTTTTTTTGTATAACTCAACCAGTTTTAAAGGCTTGTTTGGACAAGGCAGACCTCTAATAGTTTTTCCGCGACAGTGACGCTTTCTTGTACGAATATCTGCCTCATTGAAGCAGCAGTTATTAAACACTCATATACTCGTCCAGCTGGTTTGAATATATGCCCAAGCAACTTCAAGATGCTTGTTCAGCGAGAGTTTATTTGGGTATATACCTAATCAATCTGGAGATGCATGAAACATGCACCTTCAAGTTGATTGGGTATATTGAACTCTGTGAAAAAGCCCCCATATCTTTAGATGAAATATGATTAATATAACGCATAGCCAAGCTTTATTCATTTTTAGCTACAATGACAGATAGTTAGCCATTACCAAGAGAGCAAGACAATGAAACACAATCTTCTTGCAGCATGTTTACTCGGCCCAGCATTATTGCTTAGCGCTGGAGCCCTTGCTGAATCTCACGAAAGCGAAGCGGTCGCACAATTGATAGAACAACGTCATCAACAAGGCCCTAAGCAAATTCTAGAAAAAGTGACCGAGCAATACAGCGGCGTCATCACCAATTTTGAACTTGACGATCAACAAGGTGTTTTAGTTTATCAAGTAGAAGTGATCGATCTCGCCAATAACGTGAAGCGCCACTTGGTATATGATGCTCAAACCACTTTATTCATCAGTGGTAAAGAAACGGCTATGACAGGTTGGTTTAATGACAACAAAAACATTACTGCCATTGAAGAAATTCAAGAAACAGGCTTTTCTATGATAAAAGCACTGGAAATAGTGCAATCGCAGCATCCAGGCTTTCTTGTTGATGCCGAGCTAGAGAACAAAAAGGGCATCAATTTATTTGAAATTGAGTTAGCCACGCCAGAAGGCAAACAAAACTGGTTAGTTGATATTTCAACCCAAGATCTCATCCCAGTTTACCGTAAATAAGCGATCTGCACTCCAAGGACCTAAATGAAAATCCTCACCGTAGAAGACGACATAACTACCTTAGAATACATCCAAAAAGGCTTCCAAGAACAAGGTCATACAGTTGATACCGCCATTGAAGGTCCCGATGGCTTATTTTTAGCAACAACACAAGAGTATGATTTAATTGTACTTGATCGCATGCTGCCAAAAATGGATGGACTTAAGCTTCTGTCAGCCTTACGTGCCACAGGCAATCAAACCCCGGTTATATTTTTAAGTGCCTTAAGCCATGTTGATGAGCGCATAAAAGGGTTAAAAGCCGGCAGTGATGATTACCTAACTAAACCTTTTTCTTTTCAAGAGCTATTAGTTCGCGCTGAAATCTTGATGCAACGCAAGCAACATCAGCCACAACAAATTACTGAGTTAAGTATTGAAGACCTAGTGATGGATTTAGTGGGTCACAAGGTCATGCGTGGTCAGCGTGAAGTAAAGCTGCAGCCGAAAGAGTTTCAGCTACTGCGTTATTTACTCGAGCATCAAGATCAGGTGGTTTCACGCACCTTATTATTTGAATCGGTGTGGGATTACCACTTTGATCCAAAAACCAATGTGATCGACGTACATGTCGCCAAATTGCGTAAAAAGCTAGAAGAAGAAGGTGAAAGCCAACTGATCCATACGGTTCGCGGTGCTGGCTATGTTGTCCGAGCACCTTAGTATTTTTACTCGCACCTCTATTTGGCGCTTTACCTTAGCCTTTACCCTACTGGTGCTTTTTATCAGTGGCGGTATCTTGGCGATGGTTTACCACTTTTCCATTGCTGGACAGCAAAGAGAGCAAAATCAAAGGTTAACATTAGCTGCAGAGGGTTTTATTTCCCTCGCAAATGCTAACAGCATGACCACACAAAGCTTTATTCAATCGGTAGTGGAGCGTGCTTCACAAACCAATAATATGGTACTCGCCTTAAGGCGCAACAACCAAGTATTTGGCAACCTTAACCACTTGCCGCAAAATATTCCCCACTACCCTGCGGTTTTACACTTTCCCATTCTTGCCACCAATTACTTAGGTGAAATGGAATTAAAGAAAGTAATGGCCACGCGATTAAAAACCCCCTTTGGCACCTTACTGGTTGGCCTGATAGATGATAGCCAAGATGCGCTAGATCAAAGCTTTAGCACCGCTAGTTTAAGTGCCCTTGGCGCGGGGATGATCTTTACCTTAGTGGTTGGTTTTATCTTTAACTCACGCGTGTTACACCGCGTAAGGCAAATCAACCGCTTAACCGCAGAGGTAAAAGCAGGCCGCTTACAAGCACGCTTGCCTATCAGCGATGAGTCCGATGAATTTGATCATATCGCCATGCAAATCAACCAAATGCTTGATGAAATAGACGAACTTATTGGTTCGGTATCGAGTGTGACCGATAACATTGCCCATGATTTGCGCACCCCACTGTCGCGCCTTCGGATCCGTGTCGAAGATAGCCTTAGCCAGCAATCGTTAACGGACGAAGACTTAGAGTGGCGCAATTTATTATTGCAAGAGCTTGATCACATTATGGATACCTTTAATGCCATGTTAGAGCTGTCGCGATTAGAGAAAGGTGTCTCAGGCACCGAACATAAAACCTGTGATTTAGCCTCGATATGCCAAGATGTACAAGATTTGATCCAACCTATTGCTGAAGATAAAGAGCAAAAAATCACCCTGACAGTCCACGACACTTGCCAGCTCACTGGTGATCCTAATTTATTGTTTAGGGCGATTTATAACCTCGTCGACAACGCCGTTAAGTATGGTCCCGACGGAACCCAAGTCGACGTAACGATTGCGAGTAACGGCATTACCATAGCGGATAATGGCAACGGCATCCCTGAAGAAGAATTTGATCGGGTATTTAGACGCTTATACCGCTTAGACAAGAGCCGTAACAGTAGCGGTTTTGGCATGGGGTTATCAATTGTAAAAGCCATTGTTAGCTTGCACCAAGGCCAAATCCATTTAAGTGACAATCAGCCGGGCCTAAAAATTGATATCATCTTCCCCCCTGAAGTACTGCTTTCGCAAACAAGCTAAGCGGCCCCTGCCATCGCAGTTAATCAAAATGTAAACTGCAAAGCCTTATTGAAAAAAGCGCACGAACGCACTATTACTTAACAATCATTGCTTAACAAGCATTACGTAATTTTAGCCACCAAAAAAATACGCGCTCAACTAAGTCAACTGAGGGGCATAGATGAAAAAAGGCACGGTCACTCGAATGGCCATTTTGCGCACCGCGCTGGATCTCGCGAGTCAACAGGGGCTTAATTGCTTAACTATAGGCAATCTAGCCAAAGCCCGCGGAATGTCAAAAAGCGGGGTTTATGCCCACTTTCAATCAAAACAAAAACTGCAACTCGATCTGCTGCAATATGCACAACTGGTGTTTAATGAACGGGTGATAAAACCGACAAGACACTTAGAGCACCCTATCGAGCGCTTAATCAGTATTTGTGAGCACTGGTACCAATGGAACCATAGATTCAGTGGTGGCTGTTTCTTTATTGGTGCTGTGGTTGGGTTTGATGATATCGGCGGGGCAATAGAAAACGAGCTAAAAATACAACAGCAAACTTGGGGCGATCACCTTAAGCAATGCGCCCAGCAGGCAATTAACCTCGGCTTATTTAAACCAGACCTTGATTTAGATTACTTTGTTTATCAAATAAATAGCCTGTATCTTGGTGTTTGCTGGTTTGATTGGCTGGCGCCAGAGACGGCAAAAGCCCATTACCAGCGCGCACTCGCAGAGCTGCTCCAAAGCTATAAACAATAATGCCCTAAGAGCCTACTTCTTACCGTAGCCAGATTGCTTTAATGTTTTGCCCTGGCTATTAACCCAAGCATCTAACCCACTGCGCGCGTTACCGGCAATAAAGCAAGCCGCCATACTGGGGCTAGTAAACTCTACTTCCTTATCAAACAATAACAACTCACCTTGTTGCACCACCGTGCCCTGAGCGAGCAGCTCATCACGTAATTTTTTAATAGCGGGTCGTAACGAGCCAACATTTGAAAAGTTAGCGGTAGAGCCACGTAACACGACAAAACTCGGCTTAGTCACAGGGCCTTTCGGGTAGCCATTGGCGAGGGCATCTTTACTTTGGAAGTGATAACTTTCTTGCTGTGCGGGTTTGAGGGTTTTTATTTCTTGCTTTAAGGTAATCAGCTCATTGTACAAATCAATCGGAATAACAACAGCTTGACGCACGCCATTGGCATCAACCAAAAACTGAACTGAATTACTCACAGCAACCTTCCTTGCAGTCTAAAACAATAACCGTTGTGACACGGCAAAATATCGCCATTAAACGCGCAGTATATCTTGCTTACGTTTACTTTTTAATGACAATTGAGTCCAATATTACAGCAAGAAAGGCTGCAAGCAGCAAGATAGCGAAAGAGGATAAAAGTCAAAACTGTGCGGTGATAAAAGCACTTTTTACAAGAATGGCGTCTAGCTCACGTTCAGCTTAGGCTATTTACGCAGCCAAATTTTCTCAACTTGATGCCCCTCACCTTTGGTCAAAATCAAGTTGGCGCGTTCACGGGTTGGACTAATATTTTCAACTAAGTTAACGCCATTGATCTCATCCCAAATCCGGCTCGCCGTTTTGCTGGCTTCCGACTCAGAAAGGTTAGAATAATGATGGAAGTATGCATTGGGGTCGGTAAAAGCACCGCTTCTAAATTTCAGAAAACGCTGTATATACCAATCTTTCAACTGCTTTTGTTCAGCATGTACAAACAGTGAAAAGTCAACAAAATCAGATACAAATACGCGGTGTAGCTGGTCAGGATAATCCATGCCACTTTGCAACACGTTAAGTCCTTCTAAAATCAAAATATCGGGTTGTTCAACTACTTGATATTCACCCGGAACAATGTCGTATTGTAAATGGGAATAAACCGGCGCTGTCACCTTCGGCTGACCAGATTTAATGTCAGATACAAACTTAACTAAACTGCGAATATCATAACTGGCAGGAAAGCCTTTTTTCGCCATCAAGCCACGCTGCTCTAACTCTTGGTTTGAGTGCAAGAAACCATCAGTGGTGACCAACGCAACTTTAGGATGATCACTCCAACACGATAACAAAGCCTGCAAAATACGTGCAGTGGTACTTTTCCCAACGGCCACGCTACCGGCAATACCAATAATATAGGGCACGTGGAAATCGGTTACGCCAAGAAATTGCCCCTGTACCGTGCTGCGCTTTTGTCTCGCTTCAACATACAAGTTGAGTAATCGCGATAAAGGTAAATAAATATCCACTACTTCTTGCAGTGAAATATCTTCATTTATCCCTTTCAGCTTAGCCAAGTCTTGCTCAGACAAAGTCAGTGGAACGTTATCTCGCAACTCAGCCCAGCTTTGGCGGGTAAACTCTAAATAAGCAGAGTGAACGAGATCCTTGTTGTCTAGAATTGGCATGGCATATTTCCTGTCAGGCGAGGGCGCAACATACAATAGACTGTATATCGATCACAAGGTGTTTAAACATGCCTAACCCTTAATACAGTGAAAAACGCCAGCAAGGTTAACAAGGTACAAGCTATAAAAACAGAGTAGAACCCAAAACTATCAGCAATAAAACCCGCCATCACACCACTTAAAACACCACCTGTTTTAATGGAATTAGCATAAAGTGTGGTTACTTGGCCGATTTTATCTGGCTTTAGATCTTGAAAATAAGAAATTCCAAGCGCGGAAGTAACGCCGACAAAAATGCCGTTAAAACACTGTAAGGCGATAAATCCCCATAAGCTTTCATTTAGCAAAATGCCAATATAAAAAGCCGTGCCCGCCAACACCGAGCAACAAATTAGCTTATGCTTGCCAAAACGTAATGCATAGGTTCCCGCCATCAACATAACTGGAATTTCAAGTAGCGCCGCACCACCCATCATCATGCCTGCTAACTCAGGCGCCAACTGTAACTCTTTAGCGATATAAAGCGGCATACTAATTAAGTACATGTTGTTTGCGGCATACATGAATACAAAAGAAGCCGATAACAACAGCAAGTCTTTATCACGCCATAAACTTATTTTTTTATCGCTTGCATGGCTACTAGGGGGCACAGGCTCAAGGCTAGGTAAACGAGCTAACACCACCAATGTCAACAAGACATACATCAAGGCGGCGAGTAAGAATAGGAAACGAAAACCAAAACCATCGGCAATAAAAAAAGCTAAAGGCGGACCCGCTACCCAAGCTAGGGCTATTTGCGCTCTTAATACTGAGCTAAATTTTTCGGCATTTTGTTTGCGGCGATCGAGAATTTCTCGCGCTAAAGCAAACATTTGTGGCAGTGCGGCCGAAGAGGTGCTCATAAATAACATCGCACTGGCAAGCAACACATAATAGTCACGACTAAAAGCAAAAATGGAAAAGCCGATCACCCCCATTAAGTTACATATGAGGATCAGCTTTTTCCGGTCTATACCACTATCAGACCAGTATGCAATACCTTGGCTTACTAACACACCAGAAATAGCCAGCGCTGCAAAAAAGCCACCGAGCAACGCCGGACGCACGCCAACTTCATCGTTCATAAACAGACTCATGGTCGGAATAGTGAATGAGCCAGCCACCCCGACGACAAAGCAACTAAACAATAAAGCCAATGAAACAGAATCAATTTGGTTATTAGGAAAAAGCGACCGGCAGTATTTTTTAATCACAATTGCGCTCAATGAGAGAATGATAGCGAGGGAACAATTTTACGGCTTTGCCTATAAAAGTGCACGAAAGCATTGCTTTGTTTGATAAAAATAAGAGCCAGAAAACTGGCTCTGAAACATGCATCTTCAAGTTGATTGGGTATAGTCTACAGATTAGATAACACGAGAAAATTGTTGCTGACGAGCACGCTGACGTAAATAAAGGTCAAAACACATGCAAATATTGCGAATAAGTAACATGCCCCTCGGTTCAACTTTAATGGAATCTCGACTCAGCGACACTAACTGGTCGGCAATAAACGGCGCTAGCAACGCGATATCGTTAGCAAAATAGGTATTAAAATCAATAGCAAACTCTTGTTCAATACTGGCAAACGACAAACTAAAATTACATATCAATTGTTTGATCACCGCGCGACGAATTAAATCATCTTGGCTCAGGGCAACCCCTTTCCATTGTGCCTGCTGCTGTTCATCAAGTTGCTGATAATAAGCCTTTAAGTCTTTTTGATTTTGTGAGTAACAGTCGCCCACTTGGCTGATTGATGAAACGCCTAATCCCAATAAATCAGCATCGCCTTGGGTGGTATAACCTTGAAAGTTACGATGCAAAACACCCGACTTTTGTGCTTGAGCAAGCTCATCATCAGGCTTGGCAAAGTGGTCCATGCCAATAAAAACATAACCTTGCCCTGTTAGGTATTCGATGGTGTATTGCAAAATATCCAGCTTTTCTTGCGCGCTAGGCATGTCAGCTTCTTTTAACTTACGCTGCGCCGCAAAACGACTCGGCAAGTGAGCATAATTAAAGGTGGTCAGGCGCGCAGGCTCAATTTCCATCACTTTAGTTAATGTGCGCGCAAAGCTCTCTTTGGTTTGATGAGGCAAACCATAAATCAAATCTAAATTGGTTGAGCGAAAGCCATTCGCTTTGGCACGTTCGAGCAACTGAAAAATAAAGCCTTCGTCTTGCTCACGGTTTACGGCTTGCTGTACTTTTTTATCAAAGTCTTGAATACCTAAACTCAGGCGATTAAAGCCTTGTTGCGCTAACAGATCAATGGTGGTCAACTCAATTTCGCGAGGATCAACTTCAATACTCATTTCGGCGTCAGGCAAAAAGGTAAATTCACTACGCAATATTGCCATCAATCGTTTAATTTGTGCTGGGTTTAAAAACGTTGGCGTACCGCCCCCCCAGTGTAGCTGACTGATCTTTCTATCTTTAAAGTACTGAGCTTGAAAACGAATTTCTTTTTCAAGATAGTCTAAGTATTGATCGGCCTTATGTTGGTGACGTGTAATGACCTTGTTGCAACCACAGTAGTAGCAAAGCTTATGGCAAAACGGGATATGCACATACAAGGATAAGTGGCGTGTAGGATAGCGCTGCGCCGCGAGTAATAAATCATCATGGCTAAATGCTTCATCAAACTCGAGCGCTGTTGGGTATGAGGTGTACCTCGGACCGCTATAGTTATATTTCTCGATGATCCCTTGATCCCAAACCAATTTTTCCACTTGTTACATCCTATTAGCAAAACTGTGACAAAGTATGGCATAGCCACTTAAACGCAAAGCTGAGCAAGAACAAAAAAGTGTAGATAAGGCCTATCTCTTTAGAGATAAATTACTGAAGCTCGATCCTGTCAGCCTTTATGTGATGGCGAATACAGATACAAAAACGGCAGTGAGAGCCCCACTGCCGTTTTTATCTTTTTGAAAACCACGATAGCTTACTAGGATAGCTGCCACTCTTGCAGCTGCTGCATCTCAGCCATAATCTCTTGCTCTAAGCGCTGCTCAGCTTTTTCGCGCTTTTCATCAAGTTGGCGAATTTCTTTTTTACTGCGCTCTTTACGTACTTCATGGGTTGGCATGTCTTTAACCACTTGGTACAACTTATTTAACGCTGGATACTGCTGATCAAAATCGATCGGCTTGGCTAACTTCAACTCGCCAAGTAATACGGTCAATCTAATAGCGCCTTCTGACAAATTACACTGTCCTTGCACCATGGCCTTAGCGATTAAGGTAATACTGTCCATTAACGTGTTATTTCGTTTTTCAACAGCCTTAGCTAAGGCTAACTGCTGATCTTTTACTTTGCGTAATAAAATACCGGCATAAGCTGATAAACCAATGATGACGATTAAGCCAATACCAGCAAGGATCCACCACAACATTATTTAGTCCTTTTCTCTTTCATTTTTAACATCTTGCAGCCAGCTATCATCTAAATTGCTGAACGCATCTAACATTTCATCTTCATCCCGCGAAGAGTCATCTTCGTCTAGCAAGCCAAGTTGCTTTAGTAGCACTTGGTGACGCTCCATTTGCTGGTTTACCCAAGCCAGATCTTTGCTACTGACTTTTTCACCTTCGTCTATTTTATCAAGCAAGCTACCTAAGCGTTCGTCAGCTTCAAGTCTAGCCAGCTCTTTCTCAGGAGAAAGGGTTGTTTTAGGCTTAGCTTTGACCAATTTTGCTTTTGGTTGATGCTGAGCTAGTTTTACTGGCGCTAACTCAACGGCTTGCTCAGGCGTTAAAGCAATTGGCTTTTTACTGCCGGCACGAGGGTCGATTGGCTCTTTTGTTTGAGCGGATGTGACCGCTTTCTTCTCTTCTGCGTTACGGTTACCAGCTTTTAATCCTTTACGCTTTTGCAGCTTCTTTTGTAACCTTGCTTCTTCTTGATTGACTTTAATTCGCTCACCCATTTTTGGGCCATTAGCGTTTACTTTACGGGTCTTCTTCTGACGTGACATATTTTATTCTCTACTTTGAAGCAGCATCACGGCTGCATCATAAAATTCTAGCTGGTTAGTTGCATTGCTTGGCAATCCAACACATGGTTTTATTGGCTATAAAAGCTAATATGGCAGTCGTAAGCTACCTTCTCGTTTTGCTGAAACAAAATAACACCGACTTTAAACAGGTTTTGCATCTACTAAAAAGTAACAAATAGAAAGCCTTAAGCAACGCAAACTCAATTCAAAAATATTAAACCCCAGAAACACAAAAAACTGTACAAGCAACAAGGCTGGTACAGTTAATAGTGCGGCTAATTGCATTCACTAACGGCCAATCACTTGGCCCGTGACAATTGCCTAGTGCAGACCTGCGATATATTTAGACAAGATAGCAATATCTTCGTCTGTTAACTTTTTCGCGATGTCGCCCATCATACCATTCATATCGTTATTACGCTCACCACTGCGAAATAGCTCAAGCTGTGATTTGATATAAGCAGGATGCTGGCTTGAAATTTTCGGGAAACCAGACAATTCAGTACCTTCACCACGAGGGCCATGACAAGCAGTACAAGCAGGAATACCACGAGCAGCATCACCGCCCATGTATAATTTTTGTCCTGCTTCAACTACCTCTTCAGGCGTGGTCGCTGGAGACATACTTTTACCGCCATAATAAGCAGCTAAGTCAGCCATATCTTGCTCGGTTAAGCCAGCAACCATACCACCCATAATGGCGTTATTACGGCCTTTTTCACCGCCCGTTTCCATTGCCAGCTTAAATTCTTTAAGCTGCTTTTCAAGGTACTTGGGATGCTGGCCTGCCAATTTAGGGTACATATCTGTTGGTGAGTTACCATCAGCCCCGTGACAAGCAACACATGTTGCTGATTTAGTTTCTCCTGCAGCAGCATCACCTTGTGCTAAAGCGGCACCGCTGAACCCGATCATTGCTACTAGAGCTAGCGCTATGTTTTTCATGGCAATCCAATTTTATTATTAAGCTTCCAGATCACATGCTTATCCGTGCATGCTACAATCATTATTTTTATGAACACGCATATTTTACACAATTTTAAAAAAAAGTAATCAATACGTAAAACTTTCCCGCTGGAGTAAGCATTTTGACCAAGCAAACCATGAACTACAACCTTGCCCACTTTATTACAAGTGCGCCTGATATTCGCCAAATGCCCGACGATATTGGTATCGAGGTCGCCTTTGCTGGTCGCTCTAACGCAGGTAAATCCAGCGCGCTGAACACCCTAACCAGACAGAAAACCTTAGCGCGCACCAGTAAAACTCCGGGCCGTACTCAGTTAATTAACGTCTTCGAACTAGCTGAAAACAAACGTATTATCGACTTACCCGGCTACGGTTACGCGAAAGTACCAGAAGATATGAAAAAAAACTGGCAAAAAGCACTGGGGGAGTACTTACAAAAACGCGAGTCACTTAAAGGTTTAGTGGTGTTAATGGATATTCGCCACCCTTTTAAAGATTCTGACCAAGATTTAATTTACTGGGCTGTTGATAGTAACTTACCAGTACTTTGTTTGTTGACCAAAGCCGATAAGCTCAAACAAGGCCTAAGAAAAACCACGTTAAAACGGATGCGTGAAGAAGCAAAAACATTTGAAGGTGATGTAGAAGTTGAAGCATTTTCTTCAACCAAAGGTATCGGCTTAGAAAAATTAATGATTAAGCTCAATCAATGGTACTGCCCGGCCATTGAAGATGCAGAGCCAGAGCTCAAAGACGCAGAATAAATCCGCTAATACTTAGGCCGGACACATGAATGTACAATATTTGAGCACATCCTTAAACAAGTCACATTTTATTATACGAAACGCCGTGAAATCATCCTTCAAAAGCTGTTGATGGCTTAACTGCCGCTTCCCTGCGGCAGATATTCGTCTAAAAACGTCACTTATCGTTGCAAAATCATTCATGCGTTTGCCCTGCGCGAATACTGGTTTTTGATCATCAGAATAACGACAGTATTATTTCGATAAGACTGTAATTATTTAACAATACCGTATCTTTAACACCGTTTTGAGTGAACAAATGATCTGCCTGAATGCAGATAAAGCTAATTTCTAGGCAAAAAAAAGCCTTGGTAAATTACCAAGGCGCTTAATATAGCTTTATTCAATAAGTGAAATAAAAGGTCTGAAAGATAAAATCTTAGATAAGCATCTTAGATAAGCATCTTAGATTGACTACCTTTCCCTCTGTACCCTACAGCTAAAACTATAGTTAAAGGGGTTGAACATTTAAAGTGCTAATTTGTAATTTATTTACATCACTTGATCTAAAACATTAAATTTCACCCGCACCCAATCACAACTTCAAGTTCGCCAACCAGCGTTAGCGAACTGAGCGTTTATTAGTGTGCCTGATTCCAGTTATCACCTATGCCAGCTTCCGCCACTAAAGGCACATCGAGGGTCATCGCTTGCTCCATTAGCTGTTGTAATGTTGGAACATATTGCTCCAATTTATCTTCTGCAATTTCAAACACCAATTCATCGTGTACTTGCATGATCATTTGAATGGAGTTGTCAGACTGCTGCTCAATCCAATCAGCGACGTGGATCATGGCTAACTTGATAATATCAGCCGCAGTCCCTTGCATCGGCGCATTGATTGCTGCACGTTCAGCGGCTTTTTTACGCATCGCATTGCGTGCTTTAATATCAGGCAAATGCAAGCGTCGACCTAATAAGGTTTCCACAAAACCATCTTCCATCGCATTAGCGCGCGTGGTTTCCATATAACGTAAGACACCAGGGTAGCGTTCAAAATAGAGATCCATGTACGTTTGCGCTTCGGCGCGACCGATATTTAGCTGCTTAGCTAAACCAAACGCACTCATGCCATAGATTAAGCCAAAGTTTATCGCTTTAGCACTGCGACGCTGTTCAGTGGTTACATCATCCAACGACACCGAAAACACCTCGGCAGCGGTTGCTTTATGAATATCTTTACCATCGGCAAAAGCACTCAGCAGGCCAGCATCTTGCGATAAGTGCGCCATGATCCGCAGTTCAATTTGACTGTAATCGATTGCCACCACCTTAAAGCCAGGCTTAGCAATAAAGGCTTCACGGATGCGGCGACCTTCTTCATTACGAATCGGGATATTTTGTAAGTTAGGATCGCTCGACGATAAACGGCCAGTCGCGGTGATTGCTTGATGGTAAGACGTATGTACTCGCCCCGTTGCAGAATTGACCATTTTAGGTAACTTGTCAGCATAAGTAGATTTCAGTTTACTTAAGCTACGATACTCTAAAATAACCGCTGGCAGTGGGTAATCGTATGCGAGCTCTTGCAATACTTCTTCCGCCGTAGAAGGCGCCCCTTTTGGGGTTTTTTTCACCACCGGTAATTTCATTTTCTCAAATAAAATTTCTTGTAGCTGTTTCGGCGAGCCTAAGTTAAACGGTTGCTCGGCAATAGCATGAGCCTTGGCTTCAAGGGCGATAATTTTTTCACCTAATTCATGGCTTTGCTTATTTAATAAATCAGAATCAATCAGCACCCCCGTGCGCTCAATGGTCGATAGCACATTGGCCAGTGGTAATTCCACCTCATGAAATAGTTTGGCCAGTGATGGCTGCTGCTCTAACTTAGGCCATAAGGTTTGGTGTAACTGTAAAGTAACATCAGCATCCTCTGCAGCATACACCGCAGCGGTTTCCAATGGCACTTGATTAAAAGTGAGCTGTTTCGCGCCCTTGCCCGCTACATCTTCAAAGCTAATGGCTTTATGGCCTAAATATTTCAGTGCAAGGCTATCCATGTCATGGCGATTAGACACACTGTTAAATACATAAGATTCCAACATAGTGTCAAAATCAGCACCGCGTAAAGTCACATCATATCGCGCCAACACACTGGCATCGTACTTTAAGTTTTGCAGCACTTTTGCTTTACTTGCATCTTCCAAGATGGGCTTAAGTTGCGACAACACCTGATCCAGTGTTAACTGCTCTGGCGCATCGGGATAATCATGTGCCACCGGAAGATAAGCGGCGTCACCGGGGGCGACAGCAAATGAAAACCCAACTAGCTCAGCGAGCATGTAGTTAACACTGGTGGTTTCTGTATCAAAGGCAAATAGGGGGGCTTGCTGTAATTTAGCTAGCCATGTATCAAGCTGAGTTTGAGTTAAAATTGTTTCATATTTTGAGCTATCTAAAGTAGCCGCAGAAACCAGCTCCTCAACTTCTGCTGGCGTTGCCGAATTTGATACCACAGGCCCATCAAGCACTTCCGCTAACCAGCGCTTAAATTCCATTTTTCCGTAAAGCTCAATCAATTTATCTTTATCGGCAGGCTTGGCACTGAGATCTTCATAACGCTCAGCCAGTTCAACATCCGTTTTAATGGTTGCTAAGGTATAAGACATACGTGCTTCTGCTTCATTTGCACGCATTTTCTCTGGCATCGATTTTGAGCCGCGAAAGCCCAGAGCGGGCAACTCATCTAAGCGTTCATAAATTTCATCCATGCTACCTATACCTTGCAGCATAGCGATGGCCGTCTTCTCACCCACCCCCGGCACTCCGGGTATGTTATCTACCTTATCGCCCATTAACGCGAGATAGTCGATGATCAAATCTGGGCCGACACCAAACTTTTCCACCACACCGTCACGATCAAGCACGGTATTGGTCATGGTATTAATCAATAGCACATGATCATCCACCAATTGCGCCATGTCTTTATCGCCGGTACTGATCAAGGTATTGATACCTTTTGCACTGGCTTGGCGCGCCAATGTGCCAATCACATCGTCCGCTTCAACCCCTTCATGGATGATTATAGGTAGGCCTAAAGCGCGAATAATGTCATGCAAAGGCTCAACTTGAGAGCGCAGATCATCTGGCATCGATGGCCGCTGCGCCTTATATTCGGCAAACATTTCATCGCGAAATGTTTTACCTTTCGCATCAAACACAACCGCAATATGACTGGGTGAAAATTGGTTCAATAAACTGCGCAGCATATTCACCACACCATATACCGCCCCGGTTGGTTCACCGGCTGAATTTGTTAAATGAGGCGGCGCATAAAAAGCGCGATAAAGGTAAGAAGAACCATCAACAAGGATGAAAGGATTTTCAGGTATCTGCGGCATAAAAAGCGTCTATTGAAAAATGATGTTGCTAGGATGCCACAAGCCCCGCCTAGGCTCTATGTTTGAACCTGTTTTTTTTATTTTCAATAGCGATAGCCTGTGGATATCTCTGTTCACAAAAACGTCTCATCTGTAACATTTACATAATAAAGTACTAGTGAAAAAATATAAGTGGCTGAAAAATAAAAACAATAACCTTTAAAGTTACTTCCTAAAATAAAGCATAAAAATATAATAATTGTGGAAAAGATTTCTTGAATTTTTTCAAACTCTGTAAAACTCATTAAAATTCAGCTGAAAAATCTAAAGTGAAGGCGGTTTTAAAGTGAGATATATCGTGGAATAAATGACAGAAAGAAAAGAGGTGGGCACTACTTACACTCTGGCTGGATAGTGAATGACAGAAGCCATCATGCAAGTAGCCCCCAAACTCAACGAAACGCTGAGAAAAAGCAATGTGAGCAATGTCGTGCTTGCACTAAAACAGAAAGCGATACAAAAACCTGTAAAAGATATTTGTTAAAAAATCTGCCGTGCCAACAAATCAAATGATAATAAATATCATTTACAAAGTAAATAACTTTAGATACTTTCTTTGTATTTGAAATTTAAGTAAAAAAAAGCCGACTATAAGAATAGTCGGCAAACTGGAAGCAATGTGAGCAATGTCGTGCCATTTGCCTAGAACATTAAGCCATGATTAGCTTGTCGCTTTAGGAGTGCTTGGACAACGAGATAGATAGTAATGATATTAATTATCATTTGCAACTGTTATTTTTATCTTTTCCGCCGAGCTCTTAGGTTTACTCGCTAAGACCCCTATCGCTACCGACCTTTAAGACATAAACAGCCAAGCTGAAATCGCGCATTTGCATGATATTTGAGTATAATGAAGACGAAAATTATTAAGGGGTATCCAAATGAGAGTTTGTGGCGTTGAAATTCAGGGCAGCGAAGCTGTTATTTCACTATTGGCACTCGATAAGGGGCTATTTGAGCTACCGGAATGTCGCACACGTAAATTTTTACTAAAAGACGATGCAGATCAGGCACTATTTAAAAAGTTTCAGTTTGATTTTGCAAAACTAGTCGAAGACTACAAGATTGAGAAAGTGGTAATTAAATCTCGCCCACAAAAAGGCAAGTTTGCTGGCGGCGCTGTCGGTTTTAAAATTGAAGCAGCGATCCAACTTATTGATGGCTTAACCGTTGAGTTTATTAACGGTAACACTATCAAAGAACAAATAAAGCGTAACCCAATTGCTATCGACTTTGCCGTAACGGGCCTGAAAAAATTTCAGGAAGCTGCATTCACAGCCGCTTACGCTAACATGACCGAAAGTATGTATAACAAAGATTAACTTGTGGCGACAAGGCAGCTTTAGTATCAAAGCTGCCTATTTCAGGCAAAGAAAAGGGGCGATGTTTTTCAACATCGCCCCTGATAGTCATAACATCTACTCCGTGATGTATGGTGCTCCCTGCACTTTGACTATGTTAGCAGCCTATCCTTTGGTTGCATTTCTCGGTTATCCATAACCTAACAAATCATCCTGATTTGCTTTCTCTCTCCATCCTGGAGGTGTCCCTTACTGCATCCTGCAGTTGTCCTTACTTCTTCCTTGATTGTCAAACATCCTGTCCGACATCGACGTTCAACATCCTGTTAAACATCTTTTTGCTTCCTGCGAGGCTAAATATAAGGGAAAACCCCAGTTAAAATACCTATAAATACCAAACAAAAATTACAATGTAATAACGCTGCACCCAAAATAAAAAAGAATATAATTAAAAAACAATAGCTTACAAAAAAAACACCAGTTATCACCATCTACACAAAACGAAATAACCCTAGCTATAAAAGGTAAAAAATCACAATTGTAATAGCCGATCTCTCACAGCCATAAATAGACCCATTTTGACACAGCTGAGTCGAACCAATAAAACCGATACATAAACAACTTTTGGAAGCGACTCAGCCAATTCAAATGAGGCTCAATTCCCCCTGTTCGATACTCACACCGAAAAAATAAATTAAGCCTAACCTATTATTGTTAAAACACTTTATTTCTATCAGTAGGATTTAATCGAATTAAGCTAAATGAACAACAGAATTGATACTAAAGTTACAAAGGTTTGATCAATTCAGGACAAAGAATATGCCGCTCAAATATAAACTAGGCTTGCTGTTTATAGCCATTGGTTTGATCCCTGCTATTTTTAGCAGTTTCATCGTCGAGCAAATTGCAGCTAAAGCCCTAAAAACACAAGCTCATGAACAGCTATCTGGGCTCTGGAAAATCAAACAAGTACAGTTAAAAAATTACTTCGATAATAAGCAGAATGATCTTGCCGTACTTAGTAGCCTATTGAGTAATCTACAAAAAGAAAACCAAGGTCAAAGTGCACAAGAGTACATCAACCGCTATCATGCGTTACTTGAAATTTTTATACTCAAGAAACATTACTACGACTTACTCCTCATTGATCAGCAAGGCCTAGTTTTTTATTCGGTCACAAAAGAAGCCGACTACCAGACAAATATGCGCAACGGGCCCTATAGCACCTCTGGCTTAGCACAGGTTTTTAATAAGGCCACCCAACAGAAAAGCTTTCAGATTGTCGATTTTGCACCCTATAACCCAAGCAATAATGAGCCAGCCTCTTTTATTGCAACTCAAGTTACACTTAACAATCAACCATATGTGCTAGCGCTACAGCTTTCTATTGATGAAATAAATAGCATCATGCAGCTGCGTGAAGGACTAGGCGACACGGGAGAAACCTACCTAGTCGGCCCAGATAATTTAATGCGATCCGATTCTTTCCTCGATCCTACAAACCGCAGCATTAAAGCGTCATTTGCTGGAACCGTTGCCAACAATGGCGTTAACACCGCAGCAACCCAAGCCAGCTTTCGCGGAGAGCAAGGTTTCGCGGTGATCCAAGATTACAATCAAAACGCGGTTTTATCTGCTTATGGAGATGTGCGTTTTGGTGAAATCCAATGGGCTTTATTAGCCGAGATCGATGAAGCAGAAGCGATGGCTGCTGTAGCCAAACTTACCAACAGTACCTATTACATTATGGGCCTATCAAGCCTAATTATTTTATTGGTTGCTTGGTTAACCACACGCAGCATTACTCGGCCACTGGGCGGCGAGCCCAGTGATATGTTGCACTTAACTAGCAATATATCCAATGGCGATCTCACTTATAATTTTACCTTTAATCCGCAAGATAGCAGTGTTTACTCCGGCCTAGGAAAAATGCAGCAAAACCTGTCTGACTTACTCAGTAAAATAGCTATCGCCAGTAAAACAATGTCAGAAAAAGCCGAAGAAACATCAGTGGTATCAAATCAAACTCGAATTTCAGCAGCAGAACAAACTAAAGAAATTGAGATGATGGCTACTGCAATGGAAGAAATGAATGCGGCAGCCAATGAGATCAATCATCATGCTAATTTGGCCGCAGAAGAAATTAGCGATATCAACCGCCATCTCAACGATGTCGATCAAGCGATTAATGACACACTAGCCTCAATGGCTGACTCCTTAAAACTAAATACCGATACAGCTGATGATATGGAACATCTCAATTTGCACAGCCAAAAAATTGGCCAAGTACTAGAAGTGATCCAAACCATCGCTGAACAAACTAACCTACTTGCGCTAAATGCCGCCATTGAAGCGGCCAGAGCCGGCGAGCAAGGACGGGGCTTTTCTGTGGTGGCCGATGAAGTGAGAGAGTTAGCGAAAAAAGTACAGATTTCCACTAAAGATATCGAAGTGGTCATTGGCGAGTTAAACAACCAAGCATCCAGTGTATCGAACTCAATGCGCGCCAGTGCCAGCCAGTCAGAGCACACCTTTAGTAAAGCCAAAGAAATGCAGCTGGCATTAAGTGAAGTGGCGAAAACCATGAACCAAATTAATGAGCATGCCATGCAAACCGCCGTCGCTGCCGAGCAGCAATCGCAAGTCACCGCCGATATTGCCCGTAGCATCAGCAATATTGGCGTTGCGGCAGAGCAAAGTAGTCAAGGCGCACTACAAACATCTGAAGCCAGTAGTAATTTAGCGCAACTTGCCGGTGAGCTGGAAAGCGTCACCCAGCTGTTTAAATTAAAGCAACCCCATTCCGCACGGGTCAGCACTTAATTCCCGTTGAGATACGATATAACCGCAACTTCAAAATGCGAGCTTCACAACATTTGAAGCTGTATGGATAGGTGATGAGCCAAGGAGCGTCATAAGCCAACTTTTAAGATCAATAGGTTACGTAACTTTAGCAACCATACGATGACATAAAATGTAACCATAGAGTGACATAACGAGAGCTAATTTCACTCTACATAGTGCTAAATTTGATACAACTAAATAAACAACTATGCCACTGCATGGTTTATTTATGTCAAACTATGGTTTCAGTTACACTCAATGGCGAAAAATGCATCGCCAGCGCGGTGTCTAGCATACGATTCGCAAACCCCCATTCATTGTCACACCAAACCAATGTTTTCAATAAATTACCGTTACTTACGCGAGTTTGAGTGCCATCAATAATGGCACTGTGAGAGTCATGATTAAAGTCAACGGAGACCAGCTCAGCTTCGCTATAATCAACAATGCCTTTATAAAACGAGCTGGTTTGCTGCTGCAACAGCTGATTTACCGCGTTAACGTCTACTTGTGTTTTTAAGCTAACACTCAGATCCATCGCGGTGACATTTATAGTAGGCACCCGCACTGCAATCGCTTCAAATTTATCGGCAAACTCAGGCAGAATACGCTCAATTCCCCTAGCTAGCTTGGTATTAACAGGAATAATTGAACTACTGGCAGCACGTGCGAGACGCAAATCAGAGTGGTAAGCATCAATTACTTGCTGGTCGTTCATTGCCGAATGAATAGTAGTGATAGTGCCTGACTCAATGCCAAAGGCTTGATGCAGTAAATTGATCACTGGCACAATACAGTTTGTGGTACACGAGCCATTAGACACGATGCGGTCGGCTTGGGTTAAGCTTTGATGATTCACGCCATAAATAATGGTGTGATCTAAGTCTGCCGCCCCAGGATGTGAAAATAACACCTTGCCTGCCCCCGCATGAATGTGCGCTAAACCATCGGCGCGGCTGCCAAATTTACCAGTACAATCGAGCACAATATCAACGTCTAAATCGTGCCATGGTAGTAGCTGAATATCGGCTTGGTGAAAGATAGCTATCGAATGTTCTGCAACATAAAGATGTTGTTGATCAAAGTCGACTGACTGCTCAAAACGGCCATGGCTGGAGTCATATTGCAGCAAATGAGCCATCGCTGCTGGTGTAGCCAATTCATTTATCGCGACGATTTGAACTTGCTGGGTATAATTATTTTCATATAACGCCCTTAATACACTACGTCCAATACGACCAAAACCATTTATCGCTATTTTTAACATTCCCCTACCTTAACTAATCAAACGCAACTCGCCAGCACACCTTACTTAATCTACTTGTCACAATAAAGTGTGAACTTTGTCTATATCAATTATTGTGTGTATATTGAATAATCAGCGCGGTTTATTTTTACTTTACCTTTTAGGTGCTTATTTATTGTTTTACTTAGTCAGGTTCACTCAATTCACCTTGCTAGTTTGTTGCTTTATTAGCAGCTCGGCTAGCTATGCTAATGATTTAAAACTGACACCTGAAGAAGAAGCATTTCTGACCGAACACCCAGTGATCCGAGTGTCGAACGAAACCGACTGGCCCCCTTTAGATTTTGTGGATAATCAAACTCCGGCAGGCTATTCCATTGATTATCTAGATATCATCGCCGATAAAATTGGAGTTAAGTTCGACTACGTTAATGGTTATAGCTGGTTTCAATTACTGGAACAAGCCAAAGCGAAAGAAATCGATTTAATGCATGTGGTGGCCGATTTACCTGAGCGGCAAGATTTTTTATTGTTTAGCAAGCCTTATTTTGAGCTTCACTCCGTCATTGTTACCTCCCCAAATAACGCTCATCTATCTCATTTAGCCGCACTACAAGATAGAACCTTAGCGGTTATTTCGGGCTATTACTCCACTAAATTTATTGCTAAACACTACCCCAATATTAAGCTGCTTAACGTCGCCTCTCCGGTGGAAGCTTTACGCGCAGTGGCTACCAATAAAGCTGATGCATACATTGATAATTTAGCCACGGTCAACTACCTAATCGAAAAGCATTTACTGGCAAGCTTAGTTGTCGCGGGCAGCGTTGATGTTTCTGAAGGTAAAGCCGAGACCCTACACATAGGGGTGCGTAAAGATTGGCCGTTACTCCATAGCATCATCAATAAAGCGATGGCCGAGATAAAAGAAAGTGAACTGATCGCGTTAAGAAAAAAATGGCTCGGTGAATTCGATAAGCTATCCCAAGCAAACGCCCTTAATTTAACCCAAGTAGAGCAAGACTATTTAAGCACATTAGGTATTCTTTCATTATGTGCAGATCCCGACTGGATGCCCTACGATAAAATTGATGAGCAAGGCCGACATCAGGGACTTTTTGCCGACTATATTCAATTGATCAGTAAACGCTTAAAGCTGGATATCCTTCTTAAACCAACAGATAGCTGGCAAGCAACACTTGATGAAGCTCAAGCAGGCAATTGCGACCTTATTTCAGGTATTATTAATACGCCACAACGCCAGCACTACCTTAATTTTAGCCAGCCATTTCTTAGCTCCCCCGTTGCTATCATTAGCCAAAGTGATAACCCCTATTTCACCTTAGAGCAGCTCAATGGTAAAACATTGGCACTCGTTGAAGGCTACTCGGATGAGGCAGAAATCACCAGAAGTTACCCCGAAATAAACATAAAACGCTATAAAGATGTGAGCGCAGGATTGGTAGCAGCCGCTACTGGCGAAGTAGATGCTACTTTAGGCACGTTGTTTGTTAGCCTGTATCACATCCAAGCGCAAGGTTTAGCAAACTTACGCTTGCACGGCTTTACTCCATTCAATAACCACTTCAGCGTCGGTATTGGCCACAAAGACCCTATACTAACGAGCATTATAAACAAAGCGCTAATCAATATAGCACCAGAGGAACACATAGCCCTACGTAAACAGTGGCTTAGTACCAATGATGCGCAACACAACTCGCAGCTGATTGAGAACAGCTTAAAAGCGGGTTTAGATATTGAGTTTAATAACGAGCTATTTACCTTAGAGCAGCAAGCTTATCTAAGCCATAAGCCTTGGATTACCATGTGTGTTGACCCAGACTGGGCTCCCTTTGAATGGATAGATCAACAGCAACAACATCAAGGTATCGTGGCTGATACTATCAAGCTTTATGAAGCAAAGCTTGGCAAGCAATTTAAGTTGATACCCTCGCGCAACTGGACGCAAACATTAGCCAAAGCAAGACAACGAGAATGTGACATCATTTCAGCTGCCGCTAAAACACCAAGTAGAGTTAAATACTTAGATTTTGGCGAAGCGTTTATGAAGCTACCAGTAGTGGTGGTAACCCGTGAGCTGCCCTACTTTATTGGTAACCTAGGGCAGATAGAGGGGGAGCCAATTGGGGTTGTTGCTGGTTACTCGCTTATTGAGTTAGTAAAAGAAAAGTACCCTAGGGCTAACATTGTTGAGGTCCGTAATGTGGAGAAAGGCATTGAGATGGTCTCCAGTGGCGAACTTTTCGCTTTCTTGGATACTGTGGCCTCGGTAAGCCATGTAATTCAACAAGGTAAAATCAGTAATGTAAAGATCAACGGAGCCACAGGCTTAGAGTGGTCTATTGGCGTCGCCACCCGTAATGATGAACCACTGCTGCGCGAGATATTTGATATCGCAACTCGCGATATCAAACCCACTGAGCACGACGAAATATTTAATCGATGGATTAATATTAAATACCTATATGAAGGCGACTATCGCAAGCTGTGGCCTATTGCACTCTCATTATTCGCTTTACTGAGCTTATTCATCTACTGGAACCGCAAGCTAAGCGCCTTAAACAGAAAAATAAACAACTACTTGGATATCATTGACCACCATGTACTCAATTTAAAAATTGATACCAATCAAAATATTATTGATGTCAGCGATGCCTTTTGCCAAACCATAGGTATCGCCAAATATAAACTGTTAAACAGTGACTTCAGGTTGTTATACGACAACGTCAATTCAGAAGAAACAGAAGACAGCTTTTTTAACGCCATACAGCAGCAGCAACATTGGCAAGGTGAATTCAGCTACCGTTATAAGAATAATCAAAAGCTCACTACCCAAACCTTTCTCTCACCACTCAAACGAGGTCATCAAGTGATCGGTTTCAGTGTTATCCAGCAAGACATTACTGACAAAAAACGCATTGAAAACATCACTCGCATTGATGAACTCACAGGTTTATTTAACCGCCGTCATTTCAATGAGATTTTTCCAAAGGAGTTAGCCAGAGCTAAGCGAGATAATAAGCTGTTTGGATTTATGATCATCGATGTTGATAATTTCAAAGCCTTTAATGACACTTATGGCCACCCGAAAGGAGATCAAGTATTGATCGACTTGGCGAAAGCACTAAAAAGCAATCTTCACCGTGCCTGTGATTATGTTTTTCGCCTTGGCGGCGAAGAGTTTGCCGTGATTGTGTCTGGAGCCGTTCTCGATAGCGACATATCCGACATTGCCTATCGCCTAAAGGAATCTGTTGAAGCATTGCAAATTACCCATGTTCGTAACCAACCTTACGATATTATTACTATCTCCGTCGGAGTAAATATTGTTCATTTTGATCAAGATATTGACCAAGAAACTATTTACCAACAAGCCGATGACGCCCTTTATCAAGCCAAGGGCCACAATCGTAACTGCGTGCTGCTAGCCAAATAAAACAAAAACTATCAAAAAATAAAAAGTAATAGTTAAAAACTATCAATACTATTGTTCTAAACCATTTCTAAGTTTCACTAGGTTACCCCATACTTAACCCATCAAAACGACAAACCTTTTATAAACAACAAGGAATACGACATGTTAGACAATAAAGAAGGCCAATCAGTACCTCAAGTTACATTCCATACTCGCGCTAACGATGCTTGGGTTGACGTAACTACTGACGAAATTTTCAAAGGCAAAACAGTGGCAGTGTTCGCACTACCAGGTGCATTTACGCCAACTTGTTCATCAACGCATTTACCACGCTACAACGAGCTAGCGGGCGTATTAAAAGAAAATGGCGTTGACGAAATCGTATGTATTAGCGTTAACGACACATTCGTCATGAACGCATGGTTAGCCGACCAAGAGGCTGAAAACATCCGTGTTATTCCAGACGGCAACGGTGAATTCAGCGCTGGCATGGGCATGCTTGTTGATAAAGATGACCTTGGCTTCGGTAAGCGCAGCTGGCGTTACTCGATGCTGGTTAAAGACGGCATCATCGACAAAATGTTTATCGAGCCAAATGAGCCTGGCGACCCGTTCAAGGTGTCAGACGCTGATACTATGCTGAACTACATTAATGCCGATGCCAAAGCGCCAGAAGCCATCAGCGTTATCACTAAGCCAGGTTGTCCTTTCTGTGCTAAGGCTAAGGCACAATTAAAAGAAAAAGGCTTAGTATTTGAAGAGATTGTATTGGGTAAAGATGCTAGCAGCATCACCCTAAAAGCCATCAGTGGCCGCACCACAGTGCCACAAGTGTTTATCGCGGGTAAACACATAGGTGGGAGTGATGAGCTAGCGACTTACTTCGCTTAATCAGCAACACTTAGGGCGGTAAACCCGCCCTTTACTAATCCAGTTTTTTTCCCTGATTTTATTTAATCAGCAGTGAATTCAGGCAAACAAATTCCACTTATGAGGTTGTTATGAAAATTAAACAGTTAGATGTAGCTATAATCGGTGGTGGCACAGCAGGGTTAGCGGCCTATCGCGCAGCCAAAGAGTCAACAGATTCAGTAGCCATTATTGAAGGCGGCCCATTTGGCACAACCTGTGCGCGGGTAGGCTGCATGCCAAGTAAACTATTGATTGCCGCAGCAGAAAATGCCCATCAATATGAAAAATCTGCCGCTTTTGGTGTTCACTTAGGCAAGCCAAATATTAACGGTAAAGAAGCAATGAAACGTGTACGCGATGAACGCGACCGCTTTGTTGGCTTTGTACTGGAATCCGTTGATAGCATTCCCGAGTCAGATAAAATTCAAGGTTACGCTAAGTTTGTCGACGACAACACCTTACAAGTAGGTGATGACTTACAAATTAAAGCAAAACGCATTGTTATCGCGACAGGCTCTCGCCCTAGCTGGCCGGCCCCTTGGAATGATTTGGGCGATCGTTTAGTGGTAAATGATGACGTATTCAATTGGGACGATTTACCTGAGTCGGTGGCCGTGTTTGGTCCAGGTGTGATTGGCTTAGAGCTAGGCCAAGCATTACATCGCTTAGGCGTGAAAGTGATCATGTTTGGTGTTGGTGGCCAAGTGGGCCCATTAACCGATCCCGATGTGATGGCTTACGCCTATAAAACCTTTGCCGATGAGTTCTACTTAGATGCTGATGCTAACGTTTCAACAGTGCAGCGTGAAGGCGACAAGGTTTATATTAAATACACAGATAAGCAAGGGGTCGAGCAAGAAACCTTAGTGGATTACCTAGTTGCAGCCACGGGCCGTCGCCCTAATGTAGATAAAATAGGCCTGGATCAGCTCGACATTCAACTAGATGAAAAAGGCGTGCCGCTTGCTGATAAATACACCATGCAAACCTCGATACCGAACATTTTTATCGCAGGCGATTCCAGCAATCAAATTCCATTGCTACATGAAGCCGCCGATCAAGGCAAAATTGCTGGCTACAATGCCGGTGTTTTTCCAGATATTCGCGCCGGCCTTCGTCGCACGCCAATTGCTGCCGTGTTTAGTGACCCACAAATTGCTATGGTCGGTGAAAGCTACCGTGAGATTGAAAAGCGCCTTGGCAGTTGTGGCTGCTTTACCACCGGTGAAGTGAGCTTTGAAAACCAAGGCCGTAGCCGCGTGATGTTAATAAACAAAGGCCTATTAAAAGTGTATGGCGAAAACGGTACAGGGCGTTTTTTAGGAGCGGAAATGACCGGACCTAATGCCGAACATTTAGCACACTTACTGGCTTGGGCTCATCAAAATAAAATGACCGTGGCACAAATGCTCGATATGCCTTTCTACCACCCAGTAATAGAAGAAGGCGTAAGAACGGCATTACGTGACCTCAACTCGAAATTACATTTGGGACCAGAAATGACGCAAATGTGTATGGAATGTGGCCCAGGCTGTTAGCCCGTATATACCCTTGCTACTTGAAGCTGCAACGGAGTTGGCTAAGCTCGTTCACCTCAATCACATAGTTTATCTATGCTCATGGGAGTTGCTCACTTGCCGCCTACCTGCAACTCCAAGTAGTTTGGATATAGTTATTGCTACACAAAGCTTCGTCACGCTGACGGAGCTTTTTATTATCTAAACTGCTGAAACTTGTTCTACCTCATCAAAACACTTTCCATTGGTTGACAGAGAGCCAAATACCCTGAAAATATGACGTTAATTTTATTTATTATTCACAGGTATCCGTGGCAATGAAAATTTATCAATTTGGGCTGTTATTTGCAGCGCTTTCTCTCACAGCATGCGGTGGCGGAGATCCGATTAATTTATCAGGTAAGCCTGTTGATGGCGGCAATCCAACTCCCCCCATCGAGCCAACGGCCGAATTAAAAGTAGCGATATCCAGTAGCCCCCATGCCAGCACGTTAGTAAAGTGTGTTAAAGCACAAACCCGCGCGGACTCATGCTCCCTTAACGAGCTGTCGTTTATTTATAACGAGAACCCCAATCCGACGATTGATGACATAATGAATCGCCTAGTCGTGTCTGATGATTGGATGATTAACCGTTTTCGCGATATGTTAACGGATAACAATATGCCTAATACCATCATGCCACTATTCCAAAGTGTGCGCGCCATTGTAATTAGCTCTGATATTCGTCCATCTTATTTTACTCCCTACTCAGGCGCTATCTATCTTGATCCAGACTATTTATGGTTAACCAATGCCGAAAAAGCCACTATTAAGAAAGAGGATGATTATCGCGCAGCATATGCGAAAAAATTCCAATTCTTAACCACCGGGCGTTTTGTTTTTAACAATACAACTATCTCTGCGCCAGGCTCATTAAGTGATAAAACGGAGCGTAGTTTAGGTGCGGCGCTACCTGAGTTTGCGGGATTACTATTTCATGAGTTAGCCCATGCCCGTGATATTTATCATGACTCTTTTATGGTTACTTTGACCCCCTCCGATAAAAAGTTGTCAGAAATTTATCATGACCGCGACACTCCCCAAATGAGTGACCAAGTATTTGTTAGCACCTATAAACTAACCAATTCCGATATGCAGGCAATCTCTCTCAATCTCTACGGTGGGGAAGAATCTAAAGATAAAGATCAGCAAGCAAGAATATTAACCTACACCGCAGCAGAGGTCGGTTCGTTACTTGAGCGAGAAGGGGCTAATGACCAATACGCCTACTACAAAACCGAAGAAGATTTTGCCATGCTATTTGAAGAAAGTATGATGAAAAAACACTTTAATGTTGATCGTGATGTTGCGTATTTAGAGGTTCCTGACATCACCGACCCTAAATGTGATGATTACATTATCGGTTGGGGTCAACGCAATCGTATTGCAGCAAGTGAAGTGCGCCCACGCGCACTGGCCGTAGTGAAAAAAGCACTAGCCAATGCCAGTGGTACTGACTTAGTAGAAGTAGAAGATTTTTTCAATCGCTTAGGCTCGCCGACCACCTTGCCATTAATTGGCTACTGCTCGGCCATTAATCCAAATAGCCGCAGTCTAAGCAACAGCGACTATGACCCAATGCAAGATATTATTCGCTACTAAGTGGAACACTTTAACAATGAGCCCAACAGGGTTTAACTAAATTATGCGGCCTTAGTTGGCCGCTTAATTTTTCTCAAATCTCGATAATCAAAGGGATCAATAAATACATTTTCAATCAACGCGCCAGCTGTTATCACTGCTTCTTTGGTTGCTCGAACCATTGTCGGCTCACCAAACAAAAATACCTTAAACGCCTGTAAATGGGCAAAGCGCGACAAAGCTAATTGTGCCATATTACCTTGATAATAGCCTGCTGGTAGCTCATCCCTAACCCGAGTCTGATCATCAATACAGGCTCGATAATGAAAATTATCGACCGCTTCATCCATGGTCATTAACTGCTCATGAAAATACAGACCATCAAGGTTATGACTGCCATGGTAAAGGTACACTTGTCCCTTAAAGCCAGAATCAAGAGCATCTCTAATGACACCTAAAGCGGGAGCCAAAGCACAATCATTGGCCACCAGTAAGATGTTCATGTTATTGGGGGTAGTGCGATAAAAAGAACGACCATAAGGCCCTTGAATTTCCAAACAGTCGCCTACTTGAGCCTCATCAAATAGCCAATTACTAAGGGTACCGTTTTTCATTCGTTCAATATGAAATTCCAATGCACCTGCTCGTGAAGGCAGGCTAGCAATGGAATAACTGCGCGTTTCGCCGTCATCACGACGAATATTCAAAAACTGCCCTGCATGGTAATAAATAGGATTGGCAGGCTCAATCTCTAACAAACACACCTTATTGTTGAGTAGACGTTTTTGCGTTATCACCGCTCGCCCGAGAAAATCTGCACGCTTACCAGAAGTGACTTCAATATCTGTATCGCAAAATGCACAACAGGTTTTAAAATAGTCTTGCATTGCCAGCGCCTCTCTTAAACCCTGTTGAGCTTCACTATCTACTTCTCCAGATATTTTTTGGAGAATACAGCTTTGGCAAATGCCCGTTCTGCAAGAATGAGGGATCTTTAACCCAGCAGCTAGCAGGTTATCCAATACAGAATGACTAGGATCGAGCGGATAGGTCTGGCCGTTAAAGATTATTTTTTTCATCGGAAACCTTAAGCAACAACATCACTCCAATCAGCTTTTAAATAGCAAACCGAGCAGTATGAATGCGTACATTCCTTTATTCAGTTGTGACTTAAGGTATAGGGGATAAACTCGCCTTGAGCGAGACAAAAAAGTCAAATTAATAACAAAAAGCCACCCTATTTTAAGGTGGCTTGACGTCTTTTTTAAGCTTACTCGCAAATTCAGAGGCTTATCTCAGTTCGTAAACAGAGGTCGAACCACTAACTTCATTGCCTATAATTAGCAATGGTTTGCCAGTTGGGCTATCACCTTTGCTAACAAACGCCATGCCTTCTGGCCCAACATCGCCCGCCGCTTCTTTTGTTGGATTCTTAGTGAAGTCACGGTTAAGGGTATAGCTAACAAATTTTGCTTCTGCTGGCGTGGTAATATCGTAAATCATAAAGCCACCAACACGCTCCAACCCAATAAAGGCATAAGTGCGGCCATCAATTTCACCTAACGTCAGTGCTTCAGGCTCCGGTCCTTTGGCGCTTGAGCGGTCATTTTTCTTATGATTTTGCGCGCGGTCATTACTGGCGTTGAAGTTTTCACCCACACGCTCGGCAGTAATACGCTCAAAGTCGCTGCCTGAGTCGAACACTTGCTTACCATCTGCAGTCCAAATTGAAAACGAACGGGCGCCGTAAGAGTAGAAAGTGTCGTATTGGCCTTGGCTATTTTTACCTAAGGTATTAGTGATCTTTAAACGACCTAACTGCTCTTCTCCTGTCATTTTGGCTAGCTCAGGGCTAAACTGTGCTTTGCCAACTAAGTCTTCAACGCGAACTTCTTCATTGAATGATAAACAACCGTCATCTTCATCCCAGTCCAATCCGCCTTGGGCTTCACATTCTTCTTTAGTGGCATCAAAGAAATATTCACGCGCATCACCTTCGTTAGCGGTCACCACAAAGTGCTGACCATTAACGGTGTAGCTGGCCACGGAATCGGGTTGATACATCCCCACCACATGCGGCCAAGGCTGGATATTGATTTTGGCTTTACCGTTCGCAAGAACCGTACCTTTGATTGACTCAATATTATCGCGATCATTCAAGTCTAGGGCATTTTCTGCTTGGCTATAATCTTTGTAGCCTAAGCTAATCAGTTGCTTGATTTTGCCGTTGGCTACATCAACCACCGCTAATCCATTGTTTTCTTGCAGTGAGACAAAAGCCGTGCTGCTGTCTTTGGTCACCGAAATATATTCAGGCTCAAGATCTTGCGCCAAGCTCGATGCCACACCTTTCATGCTTTTACCGTACACATTTAAATCAGCTGGTACTTCAGCAGCACGCTTACCGCCTTGATTAAAGTCAGTAAAGGCCAGCTCAAGGGCTTCACTTGGCTGACCATTATTAACTTTAATCAACGATATAGAGCCTTCAGGATCGACATTATAATCACCAGACGGTTCTCCCTCATTAGCCACTAAAGCGGCTTTGCCATCTGGGGTAAAGGTGATCATATCGGGTAAAAAACCCACTCTAACAGCTTTGATAAAAGTGATTTTCTTATCGCTGCCAATTTTATAAAACGCCGCATAACCACGACCTTGACGCTTATTGCCCTTACCGTCACCTGCTTCAATCGCAACTGCGAGTAAGTCGCCTGAAACAGCCACACTGTTTGCAGCGCCTGCCAATTTATTAGCCACATCATGCTTAACATCTAATGTAGCCACTTTAGGTAGATTGTTTAAGGTCAGCTCATCAGCCACTTTAGCTTGGCTCGATAACTTGCTGGCATCAAATACATCAATTGCACCGCTTTGTGCATTGACCACAAAAATTTGTTGGCTGAGCTTGTCAAAGCTAACAATTTCAGCAGCGCTAGCATCAAACACACCAGAAGCGTGACGTGCTATTAGTGCTGGCTTAGGCGCGGAGTCAAGAGAAACTTCAGTGGGAGCTGCCGCCGTTGCTTGAAATGCCAAAACCAGGCTGCTAGCTAATAATGTTGTGGTGCCCTTAAAGTTCATGGTTTTCCTTTTTATAGTGATAATAATAATAAAATAGCGCTAATGCTAAGGAAAACAGTTTACATTAAGTTTCACTTTTTGTGACAGTAATGTGACAAAAAACCGAGCAATCTTAGCTAGATCTGCTCGGTTTTAGATGTTTAAGAAGAGAAAATATTATTTAATAAATTCAAACGCATCACCGTACAGATGCGCCTCTTCAATACCTTGTTGGCGGAAGTCTTCACGTGCTGCGCCTGACATTTCAAAGCGGCCAGCAATATAAACGTCATAACCTTCTAAACTGACAAAGTCTTCAAGAACGGCTTTATGTACTAGGCCGGTTTTGCCACCTGCAACTGCGCCATTTTCTACTACAGGGATATAGGTCAGATGTTCATGTTGCGCTGCTAATGCTGCTAGCTCTTGATGATAATAAAGGTG
Source organism: Motilimonas sp. 1_MG-2023 (assembly GCF_030547455.1). Lineage (NCBI taxonomy): Bacteria > Pseudomonadati > Pseudomonadota > Gammaproteobacteria > Alteromonadales > Motilimonas > Motilimonas sp. 1_MG-2023. The sequence goes on from NZ_JAUOPX010000016.1 coordinate 83,762, forward strand.
CTCTGGCTGCTGCGCGCCCCAATAAATAAACATCGGCTGTTTATTGGCGGTGGTTAGGCTGTATTCCAAAATTGATTTAGCGTAAGAAAAGCCTGTGCCACCGGCAATTAAGATTGCTGGACGTGTAGATTCTTCTCGGTAGTAAGCTTTACCTGCCGCAATTTCTACTGTTAGCTCACCTGTTTGTTTTACTTTTTCAATCACTTCCATCGCATAAGGGTTATGCTCAGAGGCACCGATGTGCAACTCAATTAAGCCAGTTGTTGGGCTGTTAGCAATTGAAAAAGGGCGTTTGTCCTTTTCACCCATCACCACTGTCAAATATTGGCCTGCAATAAATTCAGCTGGCTCAGTGGTTTTTAATACCAGCTTATAAACAAAGTCAGTGAACTGTGACAGTTCTACTAATTTACAACTATATGATTTCATAACATTTCCTAAAGCTTAAAGCTTTATTTCTAAATCCGTTAATGGCTTAGCCAAACAGGCATAAGTCCAGCCTTTGGCTTGCTCTGCATCTGTTAGCCAAGGCTCCATGGCACCGTATTCCACCTCGCCCTTAGTGCGTTGGCACAAACAACTTTGACAGCCGCCCGTGCGACAACGATAGGGAAACGGGATCTGCTGGCGAATGGCCGCCGCTAAGATGGTTTCATGTTCGTTGATATCAAATTCTACCCCATCAGGCAGCAATCTGGCTTTAAACATTTAACAATCTCATAAAATTAATCACGCTTTAACGGCGTGTCGATTTCTAACTCATGCCAGATGTCGTCAATGCGCTTTGTGACTTTCGGGTCCATGACGATGGGCTCACCCCATTCTCGATTGGTTTCACCCGGCCATTTGTTAGTGGCATCTAAGCCCATTTTTGAACCTAGGCCAGACACAGGTGAGGCGAAATCAAGATAATCAATCGGCGTATGATCAATAAGCGTGGTATCGCGCGTCGGATCCATCCGCGTGGTAATTGCCCAAATCACATCGTTCCAATCACGAGCGTTGACATCATCATCACAAACAATCACAAACTTAGTGTACATAAACTGACGTAAGAATGACCAAACGCCTAGCATCACTCGCTTAGCATGACCAGGATATTGCTTCTTAACTGTCACTATCGCCATGCGATATGAGCAACCTTCAGGCGGTAAATAAAAGTCCACAATTTCAGGAAATTGCTTTTGAATAATAGGAACAAACACCTCATTCAATGCCACCCCTAAAATTGCCGGCTCATCGGGCGGACGACCGGTGTAGGTGCTGTGATAAATCGGATTTTCTCGCATCGTGATATGGGTAACGGTAAAGACCGGGAACTCATCCACTTCATTGTAATAACCCGTATGATCGCCATAGGGCCCTTCTGGCGCCATTTCGTCAGGGTATAAGTATCCTTCTAGCACTATCTCAGCACTGGCGGGAACCTCTAGATCATTTGAAATACTTTTAACTACTTCGGTGCGGCCTCCGCGCAATAAGCCTGCAAAAGCATATTCACTCAAGGTATCAGGCACTGGTGTAACCGCACCTAGGATGGTGGCAGGATCGGCACCTAAAGCCACTGAAACAGGGTAAGGCTGACCGGGGTTTTGCTGCTGAAATTCACGAAAATCCAGCGCCCCACCACGATGGGACAACCAACGCATAATCAGTTTGTTCTTACCTAATACTTGCTGACGGTAGATACCTAAGTTTTGACGTTTTTTATTTGGTCCTCGGGTAATGGTTAAACCCCATGTCACCAAGGGTGCCACGTCGCCAGGCCAACAGCGCATCACAGGTATTTTGGTTAAATCAACATCGTCGCCCGTTAATACGATTTGTTGGCAAGGTGCTTTAGAGAGCTTTTTCACCGGCATGTTAAGCACTTGCTTAAAAATTGGGATTTTCTCCCATAGCTCTCTTAGCCCTTTTGGTGGCTCTGGCTCTTTTAAATAAGACAACCAAGTGCCGACATCACGCAATGCGGTAACATCTTTTTGCCCCATGCCCAAGGCAACCCGCTCAGTGGTGCCAAATAAATTCGCCAATACAGGCATATCGTAACCAATTGGGTTCTCAAACAATAATGCTGGGCCGCCTCCTTTTAACGTACGATCCGCTATTTCAGTCATCTCAAGATTAGGGTCGATTGGCTGGCTGATCCGCTTCAATAGGCCTTGTTGCTCTAATAAAGCAATAAAATCACGTAAGTCTTTATATTTCATATGGGGCAAACCTGTTTGTCAGAGACGGGTATTATACCCAATCCACTTGAAGATGCATGTTTCAGAGCGCCGCCGTGTTTTCAGTACTAAGCAAGCTAATGCAGCAACCTAGGCCTTCAAGGTGCGAACGGAGAAACATTCATCATGCTTTGAGATAAGCAGCCTAATACGATTCAACGGCGTAAATAGTCTGCTTTACTTGAAAAGAAAAAGCTGGCGACTAGCGCTGTGGTACAGGGCCATAGTTTTTGCGGATTTCATCTAGTTCAAACAGCTGTTTAATAAGGCGTTTTGCTTCAGGGGAAGTATTGAGAAATAAACTAAGCCAGGCATTTTGGGTATCAGTATTGGCGGGGTCGCCCTCGGTCACTAACTGCACCAGACGAGACAAAATATTATGATCGGTGAGTTGCGCCAACACTTGTGCCGCTACTTCACCCATGTCTTCACTGGATAAAGCCGCCATCAAATACGATTCCGCCTGGGGAGGCATCGGCTTTAACTCTGCCATTAATTGCCAAGCATGCTCTGTTAACTCTTCGTTTTGCGCTGCAATCCAAAGCAACTCAAATGCATGCTCCGAAGGATAATTATGTTTAACCCACCAAGCGGCTTTCATACTGTGTTGATCAACAGGACGTTGCCAAAGGCGCCGATAAAAAGCCTCACTGCCATTTAACATCGCAATATTGGCTATCACTAAATTGTCAGGAAAAAATACATGTTTGCTCTCAAGCTCTCGCTCTAACCATTGTAGGCGCTTTGGGTTTTGCATTGGCAACACTTTCACCAGCGACTCTTGTTGGTCTTCAATGTAGGGGTTATTACTGTTAAAAATGGCCTTCACGTCCAGCAAGCCTTGACTTAACTGACGTTTAAACTCTAAATGCTGGTTTTTGACTCGCCAGCCACGCAGCGCAGCCCGAGCCAGTGCGGGATAATCGAACGCAGGCTCGCTAACAATAAAATCTTCGTTACGTTTTTCGAGTAATACGTGCGGCCGAGATTGCGACAGCTCGACTAGCCAATTACGAATTTTCTCGTCGATATGGTCTGTCACCATCGCTTGTTGGCAGATAAGCAAGAGTAGGTATTCGTATTGCGCGCGAGGTAGGGTAATTAAGTTAGCATTTACTGTGTCTAAATCACCTTGCAGTAACAAAGGCAATAGAGAATTAAAGCGATCTTTCAGTTGATAGCTTTGTTCAATTAAAGCAACGTGACGCTCATCAATGACAAAGGTCTCGTCGTTATTGTCGGTGAAGTTGCTGGATTGAGCAATTACGGGGAAGCTAAACAACCAGACCGTCAGCCGCATCCATTTGGCGAAGGCCATTAAACACATCCTACTTTGGCATTTACCATTTGAGTGTGCGCTTAAAATAAACGAATTACAAATTTTGGCCGCAGTTAAAAAGCCATTTTAGAAGGGAGGTCACAAAGGTAACCTCCCTATTAACGATTACGATTTCTGACGCTTCATCGCATCAAAGAATTCATCGTTAGATTTAGTCATCGAAAGCTTATCGATTAAGAATTCCATCGCATCAATGTCACCCATAGGATGAACAATTTTACGTAATATCCACATTTTCTGAAGTTCATCAGCAGTGGTCAGTAATTCTTCACGACGCGTGCCACTGCGAGTAATATCAATGGCAGGATAAACGCGTTTTTCAGCAATCTTACGGTTCAGATGTAACTCTAGGTTACCAGTACCTTTAAACTCTTCGTAGATAACTTCATCCATTTTAGAGCCCGTGTCGATCAAGGCTGTTGCAATGATAGTTAAGCTACCGCCTTCTTCAACATTACGCGCCGCACCAAAGAAACGCTTGGGACGATGTAATGCATTGGCGTCAACACCACCAGTTAATACCTTGCCAGAGCTAGGAATAACGGTGTTATATGCACGAGCCAAACGCGTTACTGAGTCAAGTAAGATGATCACATCTTTTTTGTGCTCAACCAGACGTTTAGCCTTTTCAATAACCATTTCAGCCACTTGCACGTGACGACTAGCAGGCTCATCAAAGGTAGAAGCAACCACTTCACCGCGCACTAGGCGTTGCATTTCCGTTACTTCTTCAGGACGTTCGTCAATTAAAAGCACCATTAACACAGCGTCAGGGTGGTTAAAAGCAATGCTCTGCGCAATATTTTGCAGCAACATGGTTTTACCCGCTTTTGGCGGTGCAACCACTAAGCCACGCTGACCTTTACCGATAGGCGATGCCAAATCAAGAATACGAGCGGTAATGTCTTCGGTACTGCCGTTACCACGCTCCATACGCAAACGCGCATTGGGGTGAATTGGCGTTAAGTTTTCAAATAATACCTTGTTACGGGCATTTTCAGGCTTGTCGTAGTTTACTTCGTTAATTTTTAACAGAGCAAAGTAACGCTCACCTTCTTTAGGTGGTCTGATTTTTCCTGCTACCGTATCACCGGTACGCAGATTAAAACGGCGAATTTGGCTTGGAGAAACATAGATATCATCTGGGCCAGCAAGATAAGAGCTGTCTGCACTACGCAAAAAGCCAAAACCGTCTTGCAAGATTTCTAACACACCGTCGCCAAAAATGTCTTCGCCACTTTTTGCATGCGCTTTGAGAATCGAGAAAATAATGTCTTGTTTACGTAAACGAGCTAGGTTTTCTAGCCCCATCGATTCACCAAGTTTAATTAACTCAGGTACGGGGGTATGTTTTAAGTCGGTAAGATTCATAGTTGTGGGGTTTTCAATGTGAGAAACTTGAATTAAGGGGTTAATAAACAGGTTATTGCGTATGAGAATAGCTGTTTGGAATTTTTCTAACGCTGAATAAATTAGCACTAAAACGGCAATGCGTCTACTAATTCACCAAAAATAGGGGGCACCGCGTGCCCCATATCACACTAAAAACACTATTAAGCGCATATAAAACAAGCTACTAAAGTGTTTAAAGCAGGCCTAATAAGCCTTAGATATTTTGCTCAAGAAACTCTTTTAACTGAGTTTTTGATAGTGCGCCTACTTTTGTTGCCGCTACCGCACCATCTTTAAATAATAACAACGTGGGGATACCACGAATACCAAACTTAGGTGGAGTTGCGCTGTTTTGGTCAATGTTTAATTTACCAACAGTCAGTTTGCCTTCGTACTCAGTGGCAATCTCGTCTAAGATCGGCGCGATCATTTTACATGGGCCACACCACTCTGCCCAAAAGTCAACCAATACCGGTCCGTTGGCATTTACAACATCTGCATCAAAACTTGCGTCTGTCAGTTGAACTATCTTGTCACTCATTTCTTACTCCAAAAAAATTTAGCTTCTGATGGATTTTTATCCACAAAGAGTCGTCTTATTTGAATAGATCCTGTTTCTTATTGCAAGCTTTACCTGATATGCTAACGCACATGAGCAAAACACACTTAACAGAACAGAAATTTTCAGACTTTGCATTACGCGCTGAAGTTATTTCTGGATTAGAAGCTAAAGGCTTCCACAATTGCACCCCGATTCAGGCGCTTAGCCTGCCTGTACTACTTGAAGGCAAAGATATTGCCGGACAAGCACAAACAGGCACCGGCAAAACAATCGCTTTTTTATCGGCCGTTTTCCATCACCTGTTAGAAAACCCTGCAGCAGAGGGCCGTAAACAAAATCAGCCGCGCGCGATTATTATGGCTCCCACCCGTGAACTTGCAGTACAAATTCACAATGATGCAGTATCAATGGCAAAAACCTGCAACCTCAGCATGGGGTTAATTTATGGTGGAGAAGGCTACGAAAGCCAACGCCAACAACTTGAAGCAGGTGTGGATGTGCTAATTGGCACCACTGGCCGTATTATTGATTATTTCAAACAAGGCGTTTTCTCTCTCAACGCAATCCAATGTGTTGTATTAGATGAAGCCGATCGTATGTTTGATTTAGGTTTCATTAAAGATATTCGTTATTTGTTCCGTCGCATGCCGGATCCTAAACAACGATTAAACATGCTGTTCTCTGCCACGCTGTCTTTCCGTGTGCAAGAACTGGCTTTTGAGCACATGAACGATCCCATTCATGTGCAAGTAGAAGCGGAGCAAATGACTGGCACGCGGATTAAACAGGAACTTTTCCGCCCGTCAAATGATCAAAAAATGCGTTTATTTATGACGTTAGTCGAAGAAGAATGGCCCGATAAAGCCATCGTTTTTGCTAATACTAAATATAAATGCGAACTGGTTTGGGGCCAACTTTCTGCCGATGGCCATCGTGCGGGACTACTCACTGGCGATGTCCCACAGAAAAAACGCTTAAAAATTCTGGACCAATTCACCAAAGGTGAACTGGACTTTTTAGTGGCAACAGACGTGGCAGCACGCGGCTTACACATTCCATCTGTGACTCACGTATTTAATTATGATCTTCCAGATGATGCAGAAGACTACGTGCACCGTATTGGTCGTACTGGAAGAGCCGGTGAAAGTGGTCTTGCTATTAGTTTAGCCTGTGAAGAATACATCTTTAACTTACCAGCCATTGAGGAATACATTAAAACTGAAATTCCGGTCAGTGAGTTTGATGAAGATGCACTGATTGACGATCTGCCTCCTCCATTGCGTATTCATAAAGTAAAATCACCTAATACGCAAAAATTTAGAGACAAGTCAGGCAACAGATCGCACAATCATCGCAGAAAACCATAAGGTAAACCTAAGGCCTAAACCCTGAGTTTGCCCATTGCTGGCTTATAAGCTTAAGCCAGCCTATTTTGTAGGTGAACAAAGTGAGCAGTAAATCTCCTCTTTACGCAGCCATTGATCTTGGCTCAAATAGTTTTCACATGTTGGTGGTTCGCGAAGTCGAAGATGCCATTCGCACCATAGCCAAAGTAAAACGTAAAGTACGCTTAGCTGAAGGCCTAGATGATGACTTTAACCTAAGCCATGACGCGATGGTAAGAGGTTGGCAATGCTTGAGTTTATTTGCCGAACAACTGCAAGATATCCCAGCTGAAAATATTCGCATTGTCGGTACTGCCACTTTACGCTTAGCCAAAAACGTGAACACCTTTCTTGAACAAGCCGAAACCATACTCAACCATAAAATTGATATTATTTCCGGACTAGAAGAAGCAGCCACCATTTACCAAGGCGTGGCACAGACTAGCTGTGGTGAAGGTAATCGTTTAGTCATTGATATTGGCGGTGCCAGTACCGAGCTAGTGATAGGGGCAGCCTGTGATGCCTTACTGCTTAACAGTGTTAACATGGGCTGCGTTACTTGGCTAAAACGTTACTTCCCAGATCAAAAATTAAACGACACTAACTTTAACGCTGCGATCAACGGTGCTAAACAAGTACTAAAAGATGTCGCACAAGATTACCTTAATCTCGGTTGGCAAAACTGTGTCGGCGCTTCTGGTACCGTGCAGTCACTGCAAAACATTTTAAAAGCCCAAGGGCTTAATGAACAAGTCACCTTAGACAAGCTACTTGAACTGAAACAACAAAGCATTGAATGCGGCTCACTCGGCAAGTTAAAGTTACAAGGGTTATCCAGTGAGCGCTTAGCCGTATTTCCAAGCGGACTAGCCATTTTAATCGCTATTTTTGAATATCTTGATATTGATTCGATGACCTTAGCTGGCGGTGCGCTGCGTGAAGGTTTGGTCTACTCAATGATCGGTGAATCTCAATATCAAGGCGTGCGTGAACGCACCTTAAAAAGCCTAATAAGTCGTTATCAAATCGATCAAAAACAAGCACTACATGTTAAAAAGACGGCTGTGCAACTTTATAAAGCCATCACTAAAGTCATCGAATTAGACGATGAAGTGGCGTTACCCATGCTAACGAGTGCAGCGACCTTGTACGAAATAGGCCTATGTATTGAGTATAAAAAAGCACCACAGCACGCTGCTTACATAATTGATAATATCGATTTACCCGGTTTTACCCCTGCACAAAAACAGTTGCTTGCAGCTTTACTCTTTAACCAAAGAGGCAAGTTGGCGCTCGACATGTTTGCTCAGCAAAATGCCCTAGACTTAAGCCAGGCCATCAGTTTATGTCGATTACTCAGGCTTGCCATCATTCTTTGCATGCGTCGCACCAAGGGCTCTATCCCCAATTTCACCTTAAGTGATGATGATGGCGCATGGACTCTTAGCTTACCTTCAGGTTGGCTAGCAGAGCACGCATTACGTGCAGCAGAGTTAGAGATAGAAGTAGAGCAAGAATTAAAAGCAGGGTTACAATTAACACTCGTTGAACAGCCTTTTTAAACTCGCTTGCTTGATTTACTCAGACATAAAAAAACCTGCCGCAGCAGGTTTTTTTATCGCTCAGATTTAGTATTAAGTTAACGCTAAATTCAATTGCGAACGAAATGGCAATCGCTCTAACTTTTTTTCCAGCTCTAGCTGCGCCATTTGAATTTGCTGTAACTGCAAACCTGGACTGGTTTTTTGCTCATCCAACTCAAGTTGAATGTGTAATTCACGTCCCACTTTAGTTAAACCAGCCAAACGAAACTTCACTGGGCTTTTTGCATCTAAACTGTGCACACATTGGTCAACTTGTTTCTCTAAACTATCGTCCGCTTTCATGTGCAATATTTCACGTACCGCACCTTGCACCATATTCAGGGGCATACGTATAAAGTAACAACTTACCATTAACATCATCACCGGGTCAGCGTAAACGGCCCACTTAGCAAAGGGCGATGACTGCAGTAAAGCTGAAATAACAAAGCCAATCAATACAGCTAAGCTCAAGTAACCATCCATTTTCCACTGTGCATTTTCAGCTTCAAGTAAACCTGACTCTTCTGCTTTAGAAGCTCGGCTCATATAAGCAAAAATAACAAAACAGCCTATCGTGTTGATCACACCAATTAGCAGTGAAATATTGACATCAATTAAACGACCACCGGCGAAAAGAGACACCATAGCACCGTAAAAAGCATAGGCACATAAGATAAAAATGACACTGCCCTTGATGATCAGCACTAAAGGTTCAAAAATGGCACGGCCGAAAGGAAAAGCCTTGTCTCGAGGAGCGTCAATAATTCTGACAGCTAGTACAGATAATAATGTTAATGCAACACTGACTAAGGAATAAAAACCATCGAATGCAATAACCAAAGAACCCAGCATTAGACCAAACACAATAGACAAGATTGCAAAAAAAGCCGCCAACCATGCCGATAAAACCAGCAAACTTCGCTCTTTATTTGCGCTGTTACTCATATAACCCCCGAAACCATAAGATGACATGAGTGTCTGCTCAAATGTGTTTTTTTTCAAAAGGAGAAATAGTAAAAAGCCATACAAAAAACTCACAAAGAAATTTAACCATTTAAAATCAACACCTTAAAACCAAAATGTAGAGTCAATATATTTGACGCTGAGTGACAGCATTTTTTACGGGCGATTTATTAATGCTAATTGTGTCAGAAATGAAACAAAGAGGACAAAGCTAAAGCTTATAAAATAAGTCAACAAACTCAATTAGATGGGTGTGTTTTATGTAATTAGTAAGAAAATAGGTATTCCGTAACTTGCTCTGCTAACCACTCCATTGCTGGGTGGGTTTGGCTAAAATCAGGGGTTAATAAACAAAATTCCTCTTGTACCAAACCATAAGAGTGACGAATAACACCTAACTGTTCTTCGCGCAAATACGACTTAATTAAAGGCTCGGGCAACACGCCCCAAGCCGACTCTCGTAAAATCGCATCCAGCATGTGTTCAAAGCTATTAAAGCCGATAAAGCGACTTGCCATCGGTGCTAATTCGGGGTTTTCTTTAAGGTTCAAATAGGCCAAACACACTTGCAGTTCACGGCGTAAGTCAAAGTCTTCCACTCGACGCATTTTTGCCAACTTGTGTTCACTGCGACACACCGACATCATGCGTATTTTGCCTAAGCGCTGATATTTCAAGCTCGGCATATCATCTAACACGTAGTCAATGCCAAAAGCATAATCTACCTGCTTAAGCTCGATCATCGACGCCAAATCACCACTAGAAGCTTGCACTAGACTGAATGAGGTGGCGGGATACTTTTTACTTAACGCTAAGGAAGTATCACGCCAAAAATCACCGGGCAATGAATCATCACGAGCGATCCAGATTTCGGCAGCAAAGGTATCTTCTTTCGCGCGGCACATATTTTTTATACGATCGGCGGTGGAGACTAAGTTTTCGCAATCACGCAGAATCGTTTTGCCCGCTTCACTTAGCTCCAAGCGATTACCGGAGCGAATGAACAACTCAACGCCCAAGTCTTTTTCTAGGCTTTTTAACGCCATGCTTAGGCGGGTACGGTTACTGTTAAGTAAACGCGCCGCTTCAGCAATGGAGCCTAACTCTGCCACACGGCAGAAGATTTCAACTTGGGCTAAGTTCATCTGTTAGCTTATTCGCCAACCTCTTCCGTCGCCTTAGCTTCATTAAGCCAAGTCGCTACATCTTTAGCAAAGTAAGTTAAAATACCATCGGCGCCAGCCCGTTTGAAACACAATAGCGACTCAAGAACACACTCTCGCTCTTTTAGCCAGCCGTTGATAATGGCCGCCTTATGCATCGCATATTCACCACTCACTTGGTAAGCAAAGGTGGGGACGCCAAACTCAGATTTTACCCGCTGTACAATATCAAGATAAGGCATACCCGGTTTAACCATCACCATATCGGCACCTTCTTGCAAATCCATCGCCACTTCTTGCAACGCTTCGTTACTGTTAGCAGGATCCATTTGATAGGTCGACTTATTGCCACCTTTTAGATTACCGGCACTGCCGACCGCATCACGAAACGGGCCGTAGTAATGAGAAGCATACTTGGCGCTATAGGCCATGATCTGGGTATTAACAAAACCAGCAGCTTCTAGTGCTTCACGAATGGCGCCAATACGGCCATCCATCATATCCGATGGCGCAACTACATCTGCACCCGCTTCTGCATGAGATAAAGCTTGTTTAACTAAAATGTCAGTGGTGACATCATTTAGCACATAGCCTTGCTCATCAATAATGCCGTCTTGACCATGGATAGTGAAAGGATCCAGTGCTACGTCGGTGATCACACCTAACTCAGGGAACACGGCTTTCAAAGCGCGAACAGCTTTTTGTGCCAAACCTTTGGGATTATAGGCTTCTTCTGCCAATTCACTTTTTAGTCCTGCTGGCGTGACAGGGAATAGCGCCACAGCTGGCACTCCTAAGGCCACCAGCTCTTTGGCTTCTTCAAGCAATAAGTCAATAGAAACACGGCTGACACCCGGCATCGACTCCACCGCTTCACGGCGATTATTACCTTCTACAATGAACATGGGGTAAATCAAGTCATTGACACTTAAGGTGTGTTCAGCGACTAAACGACGAGAAAAATCATGCTTACGGACACGACGAGGGCGACGATGGGGAAATCCACCAACAAAATTAATCGACACGCGGCTACTCCTGTTGCTACTAAAGCGCTAAATAATACCGACACATTATCATAAAGGCAGGATTTTATCAGTGATTACAAGGCGGTCGCCGGTTTACGTGCGAGGCGCTTTTGCTGCAAGTGGTAACCGACAAAAGTCAGAAAAAATACGGCCAAACCATACAGCACATCCACGCCCATCAACAACGCAACGCCACCACAAAACAAGGTGGTGAACCAAGCCCAATATCGCCCTATCCCTGATAATAATTTAATGGCCGCTAGCCCCGCCGCTAAATAAATCAAGACAAAAACAGCATTAGCATACGCCAGTAAACTAGCAAACGACCAGTCTAGCCATGCGCGCAACCCCAGTACAGCAGCAATCAGCAATACCACCACTAACACGGCAAGTGCTGGGCTTGAATTTGCATTAGTTTGTCCCAGCCGTTTAGGGACATAACCCTGTTCGGCCATACTTGCGAGCATTCTAGCAAAACTCAACACATATAAGTTAACCGCACAAAAACACGCAATAAAGCCCACTAAAGCCATTAATCTATGGCCCCAATCACCCAACGCGGATTGCGCAACAAATAAGACAGAGAGCAGGTTTTTAGCTTCAGAGCCATAAGCGCTATATTTAAGCACAGCAATACTGAGCACAAAATAGATCGATCCAGCCATGAGCACCCCCAGAAAAACCGCACGTGGGAAATCAACTTCAGGCCGTTTAAAATCATTAGAAACATGGCAAATAGCTTCAATGCCGACAAAGCACCAAAAGATCGTTGCCATTGATTGCCCTAATTGCCACGGCATTAATTCTCCGTCAGGTAACGGCTGTTCTGACTGCCACAACGCCACACCACAAATGGCAATAATAATCGCTGTAACAATAAAGCTAAGCAGGGTTTGAAAACGCACCGAAGTGGTTAACTTCAATACATTAAGCAACAGAATAACCACTAACATTAGCAGCTCAATCAATATGCTTGTCGCGAGTGACCAATTAAATAACTGAGTTAAGTATGCCGCCCCAGTGATCAGCACAACGGGCGGCCCAATCGGCGCAATAGAGACGTATAACCAAGCTAAGCTCGCTGACGCTTTAGTGCCAAATGCCAATTTCACAAAGTGTGCAGTGCCGCCTTGATTCGCATAACGCTTACCTAGGGCTGCAAAAGTAAACACGATAGGTAAGATGGCAAACGCCATTAACAGCCAAGCCAACAAAGAATAAACACCCGATTCAGTCGCCACTAGCGCCGGCACCAATAATACTCCCGAGCCCAGTAACGTAGCCAACAGCATGCCGGCTCCCTGAATAACGCTAATATTGCCATGCTGTTTTGACATACACTTCGCTTAAAACGTTAAAAAATCAGTGTGCTAATAAATTCCTGATATGTCAATTAGCCCACTGTAAACCCTTAACCCTAGTATAATTTTTAGCTCGTAGTATATAGCCGATCAACTAGCAGCTGGATGCTTCAGAGCCTTACCTAAACGCGTATCAATGCATGCTGAAATTAAGCCCGTCTAGCCTGATGGGCTTTAGTTGCCACTAATATGAGAGTTTTGCCACCGCTCACATAGCCCAGCCTCCAGTTCTGTGTATCCAGTGTTAGCATCGCAGTAAGAAAATCGACCCATACATTTGCAACGAGCATTTTCAGGCTATAATAAAGTGTGGAGGCTGAGACATGCAGATAGATAACGTACAAAGTCTGAATATATCTCCTGCTTCAGGGGTGCAACCTGCAGCAGCAAGCCAAGTCGCGTCAAAAACCTTAGCGCCTTCACCACAAAAAGAATTTTTAGCTCTCTCCCAAGAGGCTGAGCGTCTAGCACAACAAAATCAAACCAGCGCGACCGATTCAGTCAAAGTCAGCGCATCCACCGGGCAAAGCTCGGCGCAAGGCTCCCTCACTGAGCAACAAGCCATTGCCTTGTATCGAAAAATAGCGAGCTTACTGTAGACGATATGGAGTTACTCTAATCCGAGTGAAAATAAATATCCCACCAATCTCATTAACCACGTGATAAAACTTGTTTCACTCTAGAACGTTATGATATTCCTAATACCAGCCAATAGACCCGCCTTAAAGTTGCTTAGGTATATTGCTTATTCACCCTCGGAGCTCGTATTTCAAGGAATGTCATTTGCGCTTTAATCTCATCACCCAGCTCGTTGTCACCTTATCCATCATCAGCCGTCCAGCTTGGGCTATCGAAGACAACAGTAATACTTATTCCTATGGGCTTGATTCCTTTACGCCAGAATGGGCTGAGAACGCACGTGAATCAAAATACAAACTAAAAGTGCAAAAAGGAGACTTTATCGCGGTTCCAATCCCGCTGTCAGACCCTACATTAGGCTCAGGTATTGTTGGCGTTGCGGCTTATTACTACGGACAAACTGAACAAGAAAAAGAACAGCAGCCGCCAAACGTGACACAATTATTTAGCATGTACACCAACAACAAAAGCTATGGCATTGGTATTAACCAACAGAATTATTGGCAACAAGATAAATGGCGCTTTAACGCTACCTTGGCTTATGCCGACCTACAGCTTGACCTACTTGATGAAAACATTGCCAATATCCCTTTTAAAGTGGGTTGGCAAATCAATGGTGTCTTTGCCAAGACTCAGCTACTTCGCAGTGTTGCTGATAATTGGTACCTCGGCATACAAGCGAAATGGATTGAGAACGAGCAAACTTTCTCTACCTCATTAGACCGCCAAGATTGGCTATTTGCATCACAAACGCAGTCCATTGGAGCGGGTGCACTACTACAATACGACAGCCGCGATAATCAAACCAACGCTTATAATGGTCAGCGCTTTGAACTGGACGCCATGTTTAACGACCAAGCCCTTGGTAGCACCAATACATACCAGTCCTACCAAATACGCTATCGTTTTTATAAGCAATTACTCACGCCATTAATTTTTGCATTCGAAGCAAGAGGCTGTAACAAAAAAGGTAATGCCCCGCTGTGGGATTACTGCACCATCGGCCTAAGAGGATTTTCTGCCACCAACTACCTTGATAAAACCAGTGTTTCCAGCCAAGCTGAATTACGATGGCGTGCTTGGAAGAACTTAGGATTTGTTGGTTTTGCTGGCGCTGGCGAGCATGCCAAAACCATTAACAGCCTTGGTGAGCATGATGCTATTGCAAGCTATGGCGTAGGAATTCGCTACATGGTGTTAGAATCACAACGAATTAATTTACGCGTGGATTACGCAAAATCTAATGACGATGATGCTGTGTACTTGTCGGTCACCGAGGCGTTTTAGATCTTTTCAGCTGTCGAGGTCAACAATGAAAGGTATCAGCAGAAAACTGTCACTCAGTATTTTGGCTTTTCTCGTTTTTTCTAATCATGTTGAGGCTACAGAACAAATCTATCAAACACCTGCAGCCTTAATACCTACCGAGATACCGACCACACCTATTGCTGGTTTGATCAACCCTTTGTTAGAGGCCGCCAATCCCCAACTGCTAGGCCAGTCCCTCGGTCAAATGCCCCTGCTCACTTTTATTTATCAAACACAGCAATACCAAATACTCTGGCGCGATAAGCAATACGCAGGTCAAGTGATCCAACTACTTGCGCAAGCTGACCAAGACGGGTTAAACCCTAACGACTATCATCTCGCCACACTGCAATCTTTGCACTTAAATTTACAACAAGCGAATCAACAAGCACTCGAGCCCAACGACCAAAGCAGCGCAGCGCAATTTGATATATTGCTCAGCGATGCCGTACTGACGTTTGCCCATCACCTCCATAATGGCAAACTCAACCCAGCAGAGCTTGACCCTACTTGGAATTATGATCCAGCCGCACTTGAGCATAATGCGACTTCAGTGCAACTATTGCAGCATATTCAACAACAAACCATTGCCGAACTATTCGAGCAGCAACGCCCACAATATGATTTATACGGTCAACTTAAACAGGCATTAGCACGCTACCGAGCCATCGCTGAGCGCTATCCATTTGAAGTGATCACAATTGACATAAAATCAATCAAGCCTGGAATGCTTCACCCTGCCATCCCACTGCTTAAAAAACGTTTGCAGCAACTTGGTTATTCCTTTCCCGAAATCACTAATGAAGCCTTTGAAAGCGCCCTAGAACGTGAACAAACGTATCACCTTGCATGGGTAGAAACGATCAAGCAATTCCAGCAGCACCATGATCTCGACACAGATGGTGTGATTGGCCCCGCGACATTAGCGGCATTAAATATCCCCTATCAACAGCGAGCGGAAAAGATCAAAATCAATTTAGAGCGAGCACGCTGGCTGGCAACTGATCTCAGCCAAGAGTTTATCATCGTCAATATAGCCGGATTTGAATTATTTTTTTATCAAAGCGGTCAATTAAACTGGCAAACTAAAGTAATGGTAGGCACTCCACTCAATGCCACTCCAGTATTTAAATCGCAGCTGCAATATCTTGAGTTCAACCCGACTTGGACAGTACCGCGCAGTATTTTAAAAGAAATGTGGCATAAGATTCTTAATGAACCTGATTACCTAATAAAGCAGCAGTACCAAGTGGTGCAAAATAATGGCCGTCCCGTTGAGTTAACAGAAATTGACTGGGAGGCCTATACGGCACGAAATTTTCCCTATCACTTAGTGCAGCAACCTTGGAAAAATAACGCCCTGGGACAAGTGAAGTTTATTTTCCCTAATCGGCACTCTGTTTTTTTACACGATACTCCGCAAAAACGTTTGTTTAACTCAGCACAACGCTCATTTAGCCATGGTTGTATTCGAGTTGAAAACCCCATGGAGCTAGCGCGACTATTACTCAATGATGATGCTAATTGGTCAGCACAAAACATTGCCCATGTTGTCGCCAGTGAAAAGCGGACACGAGTTAACATTAAACGGCCCATCGATGTATTTCTAATGTACTGGACCGTGAGCGTAAGTGGTGAAACGGTTAGCTTTCATCACGATCTATATCAACGCGATGACCTACTACTAAAACGACTATAAGTAAATCATACGCCGACTAAAAAGCTGAGTTACCTAAGCAAACTGAGCGGCCAACGTATTTTCGAAAACTTCAGCGCAGAGATGAAAAACGGCTTAAATTTATCCAACCACAGTGGTGAACTGACAGCCCATAGGATTAATGTTACAAGCATCAATCACTCGCGTTTCTACCCAGCTAATACTATCAACGACCACAATTCCCTTGCCATGACTTGCCGTGCTCCATACTTAAACTGCTGCTATTCAAGAGAAAAACCCCGACAATATTTGGGAATTTAATCCCATTTAAATGCGATAGATCTCATTCTAGTAAAATTGAAATTGACCCTATGGCAACGGGAAGATACATTCAGTTTAGAATTTATTTTGTCATAAAAGTGTCACAAAAGACTATTTAATAATTTTTCGCCTCATATTAATCAAGGAGTTGTAATGTTTAACAAGATTGTTGTTGCTATGTTAGCAGTAGGTGCTATGGCACAAGTTAATGCCAAATCAATGGATAACCTGTCACTAGAATTAGGCCCATCTGTGCTCAATACCGAACTATCCTCTGCTTCTGGTTTAGTTTCTCACGGTAAAGCACTATATGCGGTAGGTGATGACTCACCTTGGTTATTTAAACTCAACCAACGCTTTAATATTAAAGATAAACACCTAATCAAAGACTATCCAATGACCGAAGACGGCCGCATTGTCAAAGCAGTTAAGCCTGACTATGAAGCAATGGCAATGGTAGAGCACGAGTTAAAAGACTGGTTCCTTGTTTTGGGCTCAGGCAGCAAAGCGGAGGTGCGTGAATGGGGTTACATGATCGCCAAAAACACCAAGCAACAGATTGAGACATCACTTGCGCCTTTATACGCTCAATTATACCAAGCAGGTGGTTTTAGTGGTGACCAAGAGTTGAACATCGAAGGCTTAGCCATTGCCAAAGACAAAGCGTTCATCTTTAACCGTGGCAACTCAGGCGGCAATTTGATCTTTATGCTAGATAAAGCTGAGCTAGTTGATTACATGGTTGGTAAAACCACTCAAGTAACTGAGCTAAAAACCTTTAACGTAACGCTACCGACCGTGGCAGGTTTTGAAGCTGGGCTATCTGGTGGCGAATTCTGGGTTGAAGGTAAATCACTTGTCTACACAGCCTCAGTTGAAGCAACAGGTGATGCTTATAACGATGGTGAAATCTTGGGTAGCTTTATCGGCCTTATTCCATTAAAAGCATTCAAAAAAGAGCAGCAAAACATTGATTTAACCGCTACCTCTGTACCATTGCTAAACGAAATAGGTGAGCCAATCATCACCAAAGTTGAGTCTATTGCTATTGTAGAAAGTGACAAAGAGGAAATCTCTGGCGCACTTGTTAGCGATAACGATGACGGTACTAGCGAGTTCTTCTCATTTGAACTAGAAGTGGAATAGAAAGAACCCACACTATTGAGATACTAGCTATCGCGACCCAATAAAAATCACCGCCGCGCTATTATCTTGATCTTATTAATATCACTAAGCTCACCTACCCTTATCCCTTTAGGTGAGCTTTTCCTCTCTACCTAGCTAAGGTAACATGCACACTTCCACTCATATCAGGAACACCAGCATGAAAGCCAGCGCCGTCCATATCTTAGTTAAGCAACGTGATAAATGTGAAAAGCTGAAACAACAGCTCGACAAAGGTGCCGATTTCGCCAAACTCGCCAAACTTCACTCTGTTTGCCCTTCAGGCAAAAAAGGAGGATTTTTAGGCGAATTCCGTAAAGGCACTATGGTTAAAGCCTTTGATGATGTTGTCTTTAAGCAAGAGCTCTACAAAGTGCACGGCCCAATCAAAACCAAATTTGGCTTTCACCTAATTAAGATCCTCTATCGTAGTTGATAGCTTATTACCCAGCTAAGCTGTAAAATAGGTACATCCACCAACAACTCCCATACACTTTCTAGCTTAGAAGCCGCTATTGTAGTGGTACAACTATTTTGGCCACCTGATTAGAGGTGATAAGATCACCGTAACTAAGCAGGTATCAATATGTCAAAACGTACAAGACTAACTTATTCACCAGAATTCCGACTAGAAGTTGCCCAAGAAATCGTCGACAAGGGGCGCTCAGTTCGCGAGGTTGCTGAGTCACTAGAGTTAGGCAAGTCAACCGTCGATAAATGGGCAAGACAGCTTAAAGAAGAGCGAAATGGCAACCTATCGAGTGCCATGCCGATGACGCCAGACCAAGTCAAAATACGCGAGCTAGAGCGTAAGATTAAACGCCTTGAAGAGGATAACACCATCCTAAAAAAGGCTTCCGCTCTCTTGATGCAGGACTCGCTCAAAGGTTCGCGTTAATAAGGGAGCTAAGCGCCTATTGGGGTGTTGAACGGCTGTGTAAGGCATTTAAGGTCAATCGTAGTAGCTATCGTTATTGGGTCGAGCGTCGTCATGAGTTAGACCCCAAAAGGCTGAAACTCATCTCTGAGCTGAAGCGCTGGTTTGGTAAAAGTTGTGGTTCGGCAGGTCAAAGGACGTTGCAGGTATTGCTCGC